>SLCY01000097.1 GCA_007125585.1 Bacteroidales bacterium | reverse complement strand
TTTCCAAACTCGTCAAACTGGTTAAATATCATGCAGTCAGGACGTGTCCGGCGTATTTCCCAGCAGGCATCATAGATCTCTTTGACATTGCTCTCGCATCCCGGTGTGGCAATCACCTCTGATCCGATCTCATCGCGCAGCCAGTCGAAGCGTTCACGGCTCATCTCTTCCGGAAGGATCGCCACTGATTCCGTTCCCATCAGTTTGGAGTCGAAGGCCCCGCCGCGGCAATAGTTCCCAGTGGAAGGCCAAACCGCCTTATGGTAGGTGGGGTCGAACTCACCGGTGATGATGCGTGGGACCAGACAGCCATAGGCAGCTCCTACCTTGTGTGCCCCGGTGGGGAACCATTTCCCTGCGATCATTACAATACGTGCATCCACACCCGTGATGGCTCTGGGGATCTCAATGTGATTCACATCTCCGAACAACCCGCCCTTTTCTTTGGGTTCATTCTTCCAGGTGATCCGAAACAGGTTTAAGGGGTGTATTTCCCAGAGGCCGATGTTACGAAGCCTGTGTTTTATCTTATCCGGAACAAGCGATGGATCTCGTTGTTGTTCAAATGTGGGCAGGATGATCCCTTTTTCCTTGAATCGTTTTACAGCATTTGCCAGTGCTTTTTTATTTGTGATCTTATCCGATAGCTGAATCATAATGACTGTATGTTAATATTGTTCAATGGGTTTTAAGCGAAAATGAAGTTGTCAGCACCCTGAAGGATGAAGTGCATCTGTGCGGCCTGACGGAGGCTTACCTCATTGGCTCCCCCGGTTAGAAACTGTACATTCCTGATATGGAAATTTTCTTTTTCAAGTGCAATGATGGCCTCCTGCGTCTCATACAGGTAGATGTCTTCTTTCTCTGACAGGGTGAACAGCTGGCCATTTTTTTTGCCGATCAGGTTTTTGCTTTTTTCCAGGCGGGAGAGGTAATAACCTTCCTTTGAATCGTAAAAAGAGGCGATGTTCAGGTGGACTCTGGGTTTTGTCTTGTACGGGGCATCCTTTGAAGGACAGAAAGTGTTGCAGTTGCCGCATTCATTGCAAAAGTTTGCAATTGTCAGTATCTGGACAGGTTGGGTCACTGAAAAATGTCCGTCTTCCACGATGACGGTTTGTCCATTGGGTTGTTGTACCGCTTTTTGAAGGTTAAACTGTTTGGGAGTGATCTGATAGGCATGGTTGGCAAGGTTGGGACAAACCGTTACGCAGGTGTTACACAGTTCGTCGCACTGAAGGCAGCGTTGTGCTTCCCTGACGATGTCCTGCTCTTCCAGTGGTGTCTGTACCAGCTTGAAGTTTTTGCGGTCTGTAAGCGGCAACTCTTTGATTCGGGGTCCAAAGGCCCTTTTGGCCCGTTGGACCATGATCTCTTCATGACCCGGTGGGTTGTTTTTCGGCGGTTTAGGGATGCCGGCCTCAAGGCCTGCTGTTTGTATGATCTGTTCAGCGGCCTTTCTGCCATCGCCGATGGCATTGATGGCCGTGGAGGCGCCACGCATGGCATCGCCGCCGGTAAACACATTGCCGATCCGGGTGAGGTATGTTCCTTTTTCAGTTTTTAAGGCATTTGTATCAACAAAGCCCGTTTCTACCAGCTGTCCCACGGCGGGGATGATGGTATCGCAGGGCACCTCAAATTCACTGTTTTCTATTTTAACGGGCTTTGGCCTGCCTGATGCATCGGCTTCTTTCAGCTCCATCTTGGCGCATTGAAGGGCTTGTACCTTTCCGTTAACGGCAATCACTTTTTCCGGTCCGCAGAGCTCCATAACCTTTATGCCCTCGGCCAGGGCTGCTTTGATCTCGCCCTGGTCGGCAGGCATTTCGTTTATGGTGCGACGATAAACGATGGTCACTGTGCCCGTTTCACCAACAAGGCGGTATGCTGTCCTGGCGGCATCCATGGCGGTGTTGCCACCACCAATGATCACCACATGATGTCCCGTGTTAACCGGTTGTCCGGCACGAATCCTGAAAAGCAATTGCAAGGGGTCCAGGACCCCTTCCGAATCAATCCCCTCAATGGGTAGTGGTGTGGAGAGCGGTGCCCCGGTACCCACAAATACATAGTCGGATTCGCCCCTTAACTTTTCAAAAAGGGTTTTGTCAACCCTGGTATTGTATTGAATCACTACCCCCAGGGATTTGATACGTTTCAAATCCTTGTCCATGGCTTCATCGGTCAACCGAAAGCCCGGAATGGCATATTGTACCATGCCCCCTGCTTTGGAGGCACTCTCATACACGTTGACGGCAAAACCGGCAAGGGCAAGGAAATAGGCGCATGACAGTCCTGCCGGCCCGGCGCCGATCACTGATGCTCTCAGGCCATTGGCAGGTGCCGGCTGAATCTCAGGTTCAGGTTGCCTGGCATTGAAACGCTTGACCTCCCGGATGAGCAATGGGTTATCGTAATGCACCCGCGTACACTTGTTTTGACAAAGGTGGTCACAGATCATTCCTGTTACAGCAGGGAAAGGGTTGGTGCGCAAGATCACTTCATGGGCCCGGATAAACTCTTTGCGGGAAGTATGGAGCATGTATTCAGGGATGTCCTGGCGGGTGGCGCAGGTGTCGCGGCAAGGGGCAGAGATACAGTCAAAGAGTTCCAGTCCCCGGCTTGTTTTGATGTCGGGAGCGACAAGGTAATTTCGCTGATAAGTTTCTTCTTTCAGTACCTGCTCTGCATATCCTTTCAGGTTTCGGCAAACGGCGTTCGCTGTCTCACCAGGCCCGGATGGTTCAACTCCCGCTTGTATGCAGACCAACGCGTGCAGGCTTGTTGCCCTGACCTGCTGCATCTTGCCGGTGATGTTCTCCAGGTATTGTGGCAGGCGCATCATACCGCCGGGTTTGAGAAGATCGGTACAGGTGGTGATGGTTTTGAAACCGCAGGCCAGCAGAGACGTAACGTTGAAGGCATCGGCGCCCCCAGAGAATGAGAGATGCAACCTGCCTTCAAAATCTTCCTGTAACCTGTGCGCCAGGCTCACAGCTAAAGGATGCAGTGCGCGGCCGCTCATGTACATGCTTTCCACACCCCTGTCAAAGACATCTTTGTGATTGACAGACTCCAGGGTGTTGGTGAGTTTTAATCCGAAGGCAAGGCTGTTTTTTTTACCGACCGACAGCAAATGGTTGATGATGCGCAGGGCATCAACCATTTGAAGGTCGTGTTCGAACGCCTGGTCCGGCACATGTGTCTGCCAACCCAGCTTATCATTCAATATGGTCCTGAGCCTTTCCGGACCCAACAATGTGGGATTCAGTTTTACCAAAGTGTGCAGCTTCTTCTCCTCCATCAGGTAAGCTGCAATGGACTCAATCTCATTGGCCGGGCAACCGTGCATGGTTGACAGGGTGACATTATCGGATATGCGAGAGGGGATCCCGGCCTCATCAACAGCAGGGTACAATGTCCGTAACTTCGCTTTCTTTTCTTCAAGGGCCTCGCTGCAATCTTCCATCTGACGAAAGAACCACTGTACATTTTTATTCAGGATGCCTGCCATGTCGTACCCGACACTCATGTTGAAAATGACACCCGGATCAGTTCCACGACCGAAATGATGGTTGAGGATGTGAATAATGATCCATGCATTGAGGTATTCATCAAAGCTTTGTTTGATCTTTAGCTCTTGCGACCATTCGCAGTTATACCCTTCGTCCTGCATGTCGATGCAGGGTTTTGCCACTTCCAGTTCATCCAGTGTCTGGACAGTTTTCAGCTCGATGTAGCGGGCGCCCAGCAACCAGGCTGCGACAATGTTTTGCGCCATCTGGCTGTGTGGCCCGGCAGCTACGCCAAGCGGTGTATGCAATGTTTTGCCATACAACCTGGAATATAACAGCTCCGCGCTTCCCGCCTCTTCGAGCCTGGCCGGTTTAAAAAACAAGGCCCGGGGAATGCCAAAAAAACTATCTTTATGAAGCAATTCACGGAAAGTGATTTCCAGCAGTTGTTCGGCATTGAGCGGAAAGAGCTTGTCAGACATGGTGATTTGTTTTTCAGGCAATGGTTTTATCGTGGTGTGCTGCCAAAATTAGAAAATGTTTACGACATGGCGACCAAAGATTTTTCGGCTGTTATTATGGCGGCAGGACACTCAAGACGGATGGGCCGGCCCAAGATGATGTTGCCATACGACCGCCATCAGTCTTTCGTGGAACGTGGGGTAAATGTTTTGTCTGGTTTCGGATGCGCAGAGATTGCCATCGTGGTGAATATTGAAGGCATGAACGGTTTAGCCGGTCTGTCCCCTGCGTGGCCGGATTGTGTCAGAGCGGTAGTGAATCCATTTCCCGAAAAAGGACGGTTCTTGTCGTTGCAGACCGGGTTGTCTGGATTGAAAAAAAACTGTCCCGTTTTCATACACAATGTGGACAACCCTTTTGTGGACGGGAAGGTTTTGCACTTGTTGGCTTCACATGCCGGCCGGGCTGATTATATACGTCCTGTATGTGACGGAAAGCCAGGGCATCCGGTGTTGATATCGGCACGGGTGGCGTCGGACATTGTTCTGGAAAAAAAGGGGGAAGGACATGTCAGGGACTACCTGGCCCAATATGCGCAACATTTTGTCAGGGTGAATGATCCTGCGGTTTTGGTCAACATCAACACATTGGAGGAGTACAAAAAGTATTTTCCTGAATGATATATTTGCTCTGGTGTTTATGACACACCCCGCGCCTGCGGGTCGTTTCCGCCATGCGAAGGCTGTCTTCCCCCTTGGTCGTGTCCCCCCAGAGAAACCTGTTTATTGATTGTTATAGAGCCGCATCAACAACTTTTCCTTGGTCATGGGGGCATCGAAGTCGGCATTGTATCCCGGGTTAAAGGCTTTAATGGCATCCTGAAGGGCAAAATAGGCGCCGATGCCATACATAAGCGGGGGTTCTCCCACGGCCTTTGATCGTAAAATGGCAGCCCTGGGTCCTTTGGTGGGCAGGGGGACACATTTTACAACTTTTGGGACGGAATATATATCAGGGATCTTATATGTTGAGAGGCTGTTGGAAAGCAGTTTCCCTTCTTTATCGTAGACCACTTCTTCCATCGTCATCCAGCCTATACCCTGGATGAGGGCTCCTTCGACCTGGCCCATGTCTATGTCGGGATTCATGCTGTTCCCGAAGTCATGCACCATCAGGACTTTGTCAAAGTGATAATTGCCACGCAGACAGTCTACTTCCGTGACGATGACGGCCAGGCCATATACGTGATATGCAAATGGATGCCCCTTGGATGTTTTCTTGTCAAAATCAACCATGGGCGTGGCATAATGTCCCTGCTCCGTCAGACACACCCGCTCGAGGTGCGCTTTTTTAACCAACTCGGCCCAGCGCAGCGTACTTTTCACTCCATTCACAAAAACCCACTCGTCCTGAAGAGAGATGTTTCCAAGTTTTTCGTTGAGCAAGGTTGCCGCTGTTTTTCTGAGCCGTTTGGCCAGCTGTTTGCAAGCCATCTCGGTGGCTTTGCCATTGAGGTCGGCCCCGGAGCTGGCAGCGGTGGGCGAGGTGTTGCTCACCCGGGTGGTGTTGGTCGTTTCCACTTTCACCTTGTCGGGGCTGATGGATAGCGTTTGGGCAGCTACCTGGAGAATCTTGGTGTTGACTCCTTGTCCCATTTCGATGGCACCGGTACTGATACCCACGCTGCCGTCCTGATACACGTGAACAAGTGCCCGTGCCTGGTTCATGGATTTGTTGGTAAAGGAGATGCCGAAGCATATGGGCATCAGGGCCATTCCTTTTTTCTTCCAGTGGTTGGCTTCGTTAAACTGATCAACTTCTCTGGCTATTCTCTCTACCTGATATTCATCATCAGCACGCTGATAACAGTTGCCGATATTGACGTTCTTTGCTACCTGGCCGTATTGAAAATGGTCTCCCTCCTGCAGGAAATTTTTTCGCTGAATTTTTCGTGCAGGCACCTGTAGTTCAGATGCGGCTTTTGCAATGGCCGATTCAATGATGAACATCCCCTGTGGTCCGCCGAAGCCCCGGAAGGCGGTGTTCGGGGGCAGGTGGGTCTTGCAGGAATAAGCTGTCACCTGAGTGTTGGGGATGAAATATGTATTGGTCGAGTGAAACAGACTTCGGTCAAGAATGGCCGGCGAGAGGTCTGCAGCAGCACCGCCGTTCTGATAGAAAGTAGCTTTGTACGCCAGGATTTTAAGGTCTTTGGAAAGACCAATGACGTAATCTGCGCTGTAGGGATGTCGCTTGCCGGTCATCCGCATGTCGTCCATCCGGTGCAGGATGATTTTGACTGGTTTTTCGAGCTTGGTGGTTGCCAGCGCTGCCATGCAGGCATAAGCAGTTGCCTGGTCTTCCTTTCCGCCAAAGCCACCTCCCAGCCGGGTTACGTCGACTTCAACCTTGTGCATGGGAACACCGAGGATGTTGGCAGCTGCCTTCTGTACGTGGGTCGGCCCCTGGGTAGAGGAGCGGATCTTCACGTGGCCGTTTTCCATAAGGTATGCATAAGACCCTTGCATTTCGATATAGAGATGCTCTTGTCCTCCGGATTCGGTCCGGCCTTCAAAAATATGGGCACACTGATCCCAGGCAGATTCCACATCTCCTGTCTGAAAAGTGGACGGTGGTACCAGCAGCATGCCTTTTTCACAGGCTTCACGCGCATCGGTGACTGGCTCGAGCGCTTCGATGTCGGCTTTGATCGCTGCCACGGCCTTGCGTGCCGTCAATTCGTCGCGCGCCACCACCAGGGCCATGGGCTGTCCGTTGAACTCCACCTTGCCATCCGCAAACAAGACCTCGTCAGGGATAATGCCCCCGATCTGGTTTTCTCCCGGAATATCCTCCGCGGTAAAAACAGCAGCTACACCATCCATATCAACAGCCCCGGAAACATCCAAACTGCTGATCATGCCATGGGCCACCGGCGAAGGGAAAACAACACCGTACAATGTGCCTGTGCGCACCGGAATGTCATCCACATATAGTGACTTTCCCGTTACATGCGCTATGGAATCAATGTTTTTCATGTACAATAATTTGTTTTTATGTTTCGGTCATACGGAGTTATCCATGCATCCATAACCAACCCCCCTCATGACGATTCGTGATTTGTGGTGGTTTATGTTTTAAAGATTTTGGCAGTTCATCCATTTGATTAAATGTCCTGGATTCAATGTCCGGGGTTTAGCGTTATTTTCAGCAGTTCTTTGACATTGACCCGGTCCGGGAACATCTCCTGGAAATGGGCAAAAAACAGCTGCCTTGCCAGCAACCTTTTGTACTCTTTGCTGCCCCGGATGTCGCTTATGGGCGATATTTCTTCATCCAGCACCTTGCTGGCATCAAGGATGGTTTTTGTTTCCAGTTTGCGCCCGGTCAGGGAAACGCTGGTTTTTTCGAGATACAGGGGTATTGGTCCAACGCCGCCTGTTGCCAACTGGGCGCTTTTGATGAAGTTATTGTCTGTTATAACTGAAATTGAACTGTTTACGCTGGCAATATCAAGGGTGATGCGCTTGCTGACTTTCTCGAAATTAAAAAATGATTGATCACCCGGGATTGGAAACGAAAGATGATGAATGATTTCTCCGGGTTTCATATCCAGTATTTTGTATCCCAGAAAGAATTTTTTCAGAGGCACCATGCGTTTTTTTCCTGACTCCTGGTGCTGAAGGTGCAGTTTTGCGTCCAGTGCAAGGAAGAAAATGACCAGGTCGGCAATGGGGGATGCATTGCCAATGTTCCCCCCGATGGTACCCATGTTTCTGATGGGGTCGGAGGAGATCAGAAAAAAGAACTTCTCCAGGCGGGGTATATGTGTACGCAGATGTCTGGACTGCATAATGTCGGTGGCTGTGGAGGCGGCGCCGATGCAGCAGCTTCCATTCTCCTCCCAGATCCCTTTCAGGTCTTTACGGTTGAACAGCAGCGCCGGGTCAGACTCTGCCATTGTATCCGGTTGCTGAACCATCAGGTCAGTCCCGCCACCGATCATCACGTTGGTGTACCTTGTATTGGGCTCCTTTTTTTTGAGTGCCGACAGGCGCTCAGGGATGCCCACAAAATAGGCGGGCAGAAAGCCCTGGCTTACCAGCCAGCCAATGGGGTTGTCCGGGTTCTTGTCAGCCAGCATGTTGGCAACGGTTATGGCTGCGCGCTGGATGGACTTGTATCCGGTGCAGCGACATATATTGCCGTTCATGGCGTCGATGGCCTTATTGGGGTCAGCAGGCTGACAGGCCAAGGTATATCCTGTGAGGGATAACACAAATCCGGGGGTGCAAAAGCCGCACTGTGTACCCCCGTGATCTGCTATGGCTTTCTGGGCAGGGATCAAATGCCCGGTATTGATACCTTCGATGGTCACGATGTGCTTTCCATGGGCATTGCCCAATGGTGTTAAACACGACACAATGCTGCGGTATTCGATACGGCCATCCGACAGGTCACCTGCAAGGACGGTGCAAGCACCGCAATCGCCCTCACGGCAGCCGATTTTTGTCCCTGTCAAATGCTCCTTGTATCTGATAAAATCGAGCAGCGTGATCCCGGCCTTTTCATCGGTGTGGATTTCCTTGTCGTTCAGAATGAATGAGATCATCTCTTGTATTGCTTAAATGCTGATCTGTTAATAATTTGCCGGTTGTGTGTCTTCTGCTTTCGTTTTTCATGGATCAGGTGTTCATATTTCATCTCAACCATACCCGTAAAAAACCGGAAAAAACAAATTTTACATAAGTTGCTTCATTACTTGCATCGATCGATAGCAAATATACATGAATTTTTTTCGTTCGAAATTACACACAGACACATGAAAAAAATTCATGTATATTTGGTGCACTCAAAAAAACCGGTTAAAAAATACTCTTCGGGTTGACGGAGAATCAACCAGGTCAACATGCATATTCATATTTTTGACTGGTTTGTTATAGCCATTTTCTTGCTGGTAAGTATCGGCATTGGTTTGTATTTATCACGCAGGGCCAGTCGGAGCACCAGTGAATTTTTTCTTTCGGGTCGCAATCTGCCCTGGTATGTGGCCGGTACCAGCATGGTCGCCACTACCTTTGCTGCAGACACTCCCCTGGCTGTCACCGAGCTTGTTGCTGAAAGCGGGATAAGCGGCAACTGGTTATGGTGGAACATGCTGTTTGGCGGGATGCTCACCGTGTTTTTCTTTGCGAGGCTTTGGCGCCGGGCGAATATCATGACAGATGCCGAGTTTGTGTCCATCAGGTATTCAGGCAAGCCTGCACGGTTCCTGCGGGGATTCCGTGCTGTGTATATTGGTATCTTTATGAATGCCGTGGTGATGGCCTGGGTCAATTTGGCCATGGTGAAGATCCTGGAGGTGATGTTTCCCGACCTGACAGTGTTTGGACTGACAGAGGTAACGTTTGCCGGTATTGTCTTCTCCTCTCATTTGTTAGTTGTAGGTATGATGATGGCTTTTGTCGCCTTCTATTCTGCTTTGTCGGGACTATGGGGCGTATCGGTAACAGACACCTTCCAGTTTGTGATTGCCATGGGAGGCAGCATCATTTTGGCTGTTATTGCCCTGGACCATGTGGGTGGTGTTTCCGGTTTGCAGACAAAATTGTCTGATGTGGGATGGGTTTTTGATTTTTTCCCTGTTGTAGATGGGGGGAGTGCTGTGGATACGGGCAAAGGCATGTTGCAGATGAGTGTGGTGGCCCTGGTGGCTTATCTCGGTGTACAATGGTGGGCCAGCTGGTATCCGGGTGCTGAGCCTGGTGGCGGAGGCTATGTAGCCCAACGCATGATGTCTGCAAAGGATGAAAAACATTCCCTGCTGGCAACGCTGTGGTTCCAGGTCGCCCATTTTGCCATCCGCCCCTGGCCATGGATCATCGTAGCCCTGGCGGCCCTTGTCATGTACCCGCAGGAAGCCGACAAAGGGGCAACCTATGTAATGGTCATCCGTGATCTTCTTCCAACCGGTCTGCTGGGCCTGCTCCTGGCAGCATTCCTTTCCGCGTACATGTCTACCATGTCGTCCCAAACGGTCTGGGGAGCTTCCTATATCGTGAATGACTTGTTCAGGCCTTTCATAAAACCCGGTGCCAGCGAGAGATATTACGTAAAAATATCCCGTATCACCACGATGATACTCATGCTGTTTTCACTCATCGTCACAACCCAGTTTCAGATGATCAGTGATGCATGGCGTTTTATCCTTGCATGCAGCGGGGGTATCGGACTGGTGCTTCTGCTGAGGTGGTTCTGGTGGAGGATCAACGCCTGGTCGGAGATTGCCGCGATGATCGCTCCCTATGCCATTTATCCCATACTTGTTTTCAGATATGGACTGAGCTATGAAAGCACCCTGATCATCATTGTGGCCTGGTCAACACTGGTATGGCTCGCTGTTACATACCTTACCCGGCCGGCCGACATAAAAACCCTGGAAAGCTTTTATGAGAAGGTACATCCCGGGGGCCCTGGTTGGAAGATCATTGCCCGTCAGATGCCACTTGTGAAAAGCGACCGGGGCTATAAGGCGTTGTTCATAAACTACATTGCAGGTTGTGTGCTTGTGCTGTTCTCCCTCTTTGGTATCGGGCGCCTCATCTTCGGGGAATATATACAAGCTTTCATTTACCTGGGAGTGGCTGCCGTGGCGGCAATTATTATCTATTACCTGCTTTCAAAAACAGGATGGGATAAAGTAGTTCAATAGAAGGAATATATCAAAAAGTCAAAATGTCCAAAAGCCTGAAAGTCTACAGGTCAAAGGTGTTTTTTTAGCCAAGACAGAATCCTGTTTTTTCCTTGTAAATATTCATGAAGCGCATAATTTAATTATTTCATTAATTTGATTTCATATCACTGCTCATCACTGATCAAAAAAAAAAACACTAACCGCAAAGGCACTGTAAATATGCCATGTAAAAACCTGCTATCTGAATGGATACTATGGGCAAAGCCCGGCTGGGGACTAATTGATAATTTGCACCCAAAGGGTTTGAACCCCTATTTCTGTTGTTACCTGTAAAAAATATATC
>SLCY01000009.1 GCA_007125585.1 Bacteroidales bacterium | reverse complement strand
CGGTTGTGCACGTACACATATCCCAGCGCAAGCACAACAGCGATAACGAAAAGATACCAGTAAGGCAGGTATTTGAAAAATAGCTTCTTGAAGTCGATGGATTCTTCCTGGAGTTGCGGTTGTTGTTCTGGTGTCATATGAAATGGGGTTTTTTAAACTTTTCAACTCTTATTACTGCAGAAAGTTAATTAAAAGCAACGCCGTGCTGATGCCGGAGAAGACCACGGCAAAGGGAAACTGTGCGAAGCCGAAGCGTTTGGCAACAAGCGGTTCTACGTAAACCAGGTCGTTGGGGTGGAGGTAGTAGAGCTCGGAGGTGACGGCGGCGCGGTCGGTGATGTCGACACGGGAGAAGCTGAGGCCGTTGTCGGTATGCCGTACCACCACCACGTTGCGGTTGCCGTAGTCGGTCAGGTCGCCTGCCAAACCGAGGGCATCCATGATGGTGAACTCGTGGTCGTACACATAAAAGCTTCCCGGCCGGCGTACCTCACCAAGGACCGTCACTGAAAAGTTGACGATCTTCACCGACACCGTGGCATCCACCAAATACTCGTCGGCCATCTCCTGTATCTGGTCGTGCGCCTGGTCGAGCGTGAGCCCGGCCACCTCTACCGGGCCGATCACCGGGATGTGTATCCGCCCTTTCTCGTTGATGGTATATCCGTAAAGGTACATGTTGGCATCGCCTACGTCGCCTACCCGGGTGGCGCGATACTGCATTGCAGCATCCAGGTTAAACAGGTCGTACGCTTCCGGGTCGGCCGACATCACCCGCACGTGGAGGATGTCGCCCGGCTTCAACCGGTAAGCTTCCATGCGTGTCGGGACCTCCAGTCCCAGGTCCTGCTTGTCCTGCATGTACACCAGCCTGCTTTGCGGCGTGCACGCCGCAAACGCCAGCGCCAGGATGGCCAGCAGCCGCAGGGAGGTTCTCCGTAGATATTGAGGTGGTTTCATATGCTTGTCAGTTTGATGAATCATTGAATCGTTATTTTGTTAAGGCGTAAAATCTTTCGCCCGTATGGTTTGTTTGTTGTTCTTTGTTAAAGACTGTCCACAAATTACACAGATTGTTACACAAATTTGCACAAATTTTCATTCTTCATTTTCCACTTTTCACTTTTCATTTTCCACTTTCCACTTTTCATTTTTCATTCTTCATTTTTCATTTTTCATTCTTCACTTTTCATTTTCCACTTTCCACAGCTTCGCCCTTTCAGTCACATCGTGCGACCTGAACGGGTGTTGTCTTTCATGTCATCTGGCGTGACAGCTAAACCCCTGTCACCGGCTGTTTAAATCGCTCGTCTGCGCGCCTCAGGCGGCATCTTCTTCCTCACCGCCCCTCCTCCTGCCACAGCATCAGGGCTTCCGGGTAGCTGCCGAGCAGCCCGGGGGCATCGGCCGGGTCGATGATCATGTAGCGGATCCGGCGACTGATGAACTGTTCGGCTTTTTCAACCACCTTGTGCAAGTAGCCCATGTCGATATCGCGGCCGACGAGCAGGATGTCGATCACCGGACTGTCTTGTCCGCGGGCGAAACGGCCCACGAGGAATGCGCTGGCCAGCCCGCCCAGGTTGGCGATCACCTTGTCGACAATGTGGTCTATGCCCGTATGCTTCAGAAGGATGTTGTGAATGTCGCCAAACAACGGATGCTTGCTGTTGGCCTGAAAGATCTTTTTGTTGCCCTCCTTGTGCGACCGAAGCAGCCCGGTCTGCTCCAGGCGGTTCAGCTCCATGCGTATGGCGTTGGTCGATTCGCCAAACTCCGACGCCAGGTCACGAAGGTACGACGTGGTGCGGCTGTTCAGGAAGAACTTCATCAGCAACTTGATACGCGTCTTGGATGTGATGAGGGTTTGCAGCACAATGGTACAATATTGAGTAGCTAAAATACTCAATATTTCAGAAAACCAAGAAAAAAAAGGAAAAAATGTCGTTTTAAGCGGTTGAGCTGTGCTGTTTATATATCAACATGGCCTCCACTTAAGCCGGCATGTTTTTTTGACCGTGTCAGCCGGCCCATTTGTTGTCGATGGCATACCTGCCGGGACCGCAATACAGAAGGGCGATGAACACCACCAGCCCTTTCACGGGGTGCAGCACGCTGCCCATGGGGTCGCCAACGGATATGTGCATGATCGTGGCGATGAGCATCGTGAATGCCAGGAAGGCTGCAGCGGGACGTGTCAGCAGTCCGAGTAAAAGCAGCACGCCGCCGCCAAACTCAGCAATGCTGGCCATAAAGCCCCAGAAGGCAGGGGCAAACCCCAGTCCGACAAACCCCATGGCCCCACCAATAGAGGACCACACATCCGGGCCGCCGAACAGCTTGGGATAGCCATGAAGGATGAACATGATCCCAAAACCCACACGGATCAAAAAAACAGCTGTTTTCAAGGATTCGTTCGAAGTGTTGAAGAGTTTGCTTTTCATCATTTTTTAGGTTAGGTTCATAACTGTTTGTCTCCTTTTTTTGACGCTTCAACAAAACTAAGAAAAGTTTACAACGATCACAAAAAAAAAATAGCCTGGTTTTCGGCATTGCTTTTCTTTTCTCCGCTGCACCGGCACAAGCCAATTGCACGCAAAACATTATCTTTGCGTAAATCATGACCCCTGCATGGACCTGTCGATCGAAAACATTCTGCTGGTTGGATCTGTTTTGCTGCTTATCAGCATCATTGCCGGCAAAACATCGTACCGCTTTGGGGTTCCCACCCTGATCCTGTTTTTGGGCATTGGGATGCTGGCCGGGTCAGAGGGGATCGGCGGGATCCGTTTCGACCAGCCTGAGACAGCCCGGTTCATCGGGGTCGTTTCACTGAACTTCATCTTGTTTTCCGGCGGCCTCGACACCAACTGGTCGTCGATCAAAACCTGCTTTTGGAAGG
>SLCY01000082.1 GCA_007125585.1 Bacteroidales bacterium | reverse complement strand
TCAGGTCAAATTGATCTATCGTACCGTTTTGATATACAATGAAGAATTCCCCGTTACTGTTGATTGCAAAATCTTGGGGCCTGTCATTTCCGTCGGAAGACACCAGTGTGGTAATGAACTCAACCTGGGCAAAAGTTTCATTATCTATCCTGTAGAGATTTCTCTCAACAGGAGGCCAATCACCAGGGTATCCAATCAGATAGTATTGTCCATCCGCAGGATTCATATCAAACCCAAAGTTAACACCAAGACCAGTTGACCCAGCTATGGCGTCATACTCCCAGCTATCCGTTGCTTCATTATAAACAAAGGACACCACATTGTCTGTGTCATCCCAGGGATACAGCCCATATAGGGTTTGAGCGTTCACGTTGCCAATAAATAACAATGGCAGAAGCAGAAAAAGCAGCTGTTTTTTCATGATAATAATGATTTGGTTAGTGTCAGTTTGGTGTGTTTAGTCTTATAGACTATATATATCAGACAAAAATATGTAATTCTGCCTTAAAAAAAAATATTTTTTTTTACTAAAAATCTGGATTTTTCTGTGCAATAGAGAGTCCGGATTATCTCCTGCAACACCCCCACCCAAGTTGGCGCTGGGCTGTGGTCCCCCTGGTCTGGTGCAATTCAAAAAACTCCTTATTACAAACCAGCTGCTGCTGCAGCGCAAAAAAAACATTATGGAAACAAAAACTCAATGAAATCCCTTCGACAGTGAGGGGATCAGCGAAGGCTGAAAAGGAAATCACTGCACCTGCTTTTGATGTTGACAAGGAATATACCTTTTCGATGAGGTCATTCCGATTCCGCAACGGATGGGTATTTTGCACCGTCACTTACAACGGTCAGAACCTGGAGACTCTGATTGGACAGGCTGCCGACTACCCACTGCCTGCAATGTTGCATGCTAAGCAGTTTGGTGGCAATGTTTTCGGAACCTTCAAAGGCTACCATGATCACATAAGAAAAGTACTGAAAGAAATTCACAGAGTGATGCGGGTTCAGGCCATCCTTGAAGTGAAGATCAGACACGAATATGCAAAAGACCTCCCATTGCCTCCTGAAAATAAATCTATGCGGGATGCACTCCAGCTGGATGCGCTCAATCAGTTGATGAAGGAGGCCGGACTAAAAGTGGTTGATGTTTTGCCCATTGAAACAGGAAAACCCACCAGCGGGGAACCATCCCCCTGGTACTGATCCAACATGTCGTGGGTGTGCCTGATGTTTCGCCCCAGGTATCCAAGCTGTTTCCTGATGGCTTTGCGTACCAGTTTATTGCCGGGCTTTTTGTTTTTCGAGAAATTCAAATAGTCTGTCGTTTAACAGTCCCATGTCATTGGAGTACTTTACGTCTGCATCGGCAATGGTGGCATCATCCTGTGAAAAAGAAATCACCGTTAATATATATTTTCATGATTTTGATCCGGTTGTCGATTTTTCAGCCACATTGATGCATGTGAATGTTGATGTTACAGAGTGCAGCATGACACCAGCATCCATGATTCGAACGCCCTGATATTCTGTTAGATACGCATAATGGGCGTTATCGATTTTCCCTTTTTTAAGGTAAAGGCAAAAGTAGTGCCCACTTCAGGAGTGCTGCGAACATTAATGGTTTGTTGGTGGGCCTCAATGATGTGTTTGACAATGGCCAGGCCCAGGCCTGATCCGCCGCCTTGATTCCTGGCGCGGCTTTTCTCGCCCCGGTAAAAGCGCTCAAATACCCTTGGGATTTCCTCGCGGGCAATGCCCACTCCATCATCGGTAACCTCTGTCAGGATGTGCTTGTCCATATCAAAAAAGCTGACCTTTATACGGCCCTTTTCCCTGCCGTATTTGATCGCATTGACCATCAGGTTGGTCAACACTTGCTGGATGTTTTGCCGGTCAGCATAAACCATCACAGAAGGCTCATACTCCCGGCCAAACACAAAAGAAATCCTTTTGGCGGCAGCATCCATCTCCAGGGCCTCCATGACCTCGCGCGCCAGGGTCACCATGTCGAAATGACTGTATTTCAGCTTTACCTCTTCTGACTCCAGTCGGCTTATGGTTTCCAGGTCTTCTACAATAGAGATCATCCGGTTAATACTTTTTTCCGTGCGCTGCAGATAGCTCCTGTTGATTCGGGGGTCTTCCAGGCCTCCGTCAAGCAAAGTCAGCACATATCCCTGGATATTAAAAATGGGGGTTTTCAGTTCGTGTGACACGTTGCCAAGAAATTCCCGCCTGTAGGCTTCCATCTTCCTAAGGTCAGCAATCTGCTTTTGCTGGTCACTGGCCCAGGCTTCCACTTCCTCGCTTGCACGGGTGATCATATCGCCCTGATCGTAAAGTTCTTCTTTTTTTTGATCATGCGGTCTTTTGCGATCGTGAATGGTTTTATAAATAAGTCGGATTCTGTCATAGATAAACCTGGTAAGTATAAAATAGAACAGTGCAAAAGCAACCCATAAAAGCAGCAGAAAGCCGGCAGGATATATAAACCAGGGCATTGCATAATCCATCATTCCTGACAAGGCCAACATGATGGCCAAGAAGAGCAAGGCTGGAGTCAGGGAGGCAATAAATGCCAGCTTTTTGGTTGATGCATTTTTATTCATCAGGCACATACTTGTAGCCCACACCTTTGACCGTACCAATGTATTGCGATCCCACTTTTTCCCTTAGTTTCCGGATGTAGACGTCAATAGTACGATCGCTGACGATTACATCGCTGCTCCAGACATTGGCAAAGATCTCAGTGCGGGTGAACACTTTGTTGGGTTTGGATACCAGGAGGCATAGCAACTCAAACTCCTTTGGCGGCAGTTCGATCTTTTGCCGACCGTTCCATACCACATATTGTTCCCGGTCTATACGTAATCCAAGATCGGGAGCTACCGTTACCGCTTCACCGGTGAAGCGGTAACGGCGAAGCAGTGCTTTTACACGGCTGATCAGCAGTCTGGGCTTGATGGGTTTGGTGATGTAGTCATCCCCTCCCGCATCAAAACCGGCAAGCTGAGAATAATCCTCTCCGCGGGCTGTCAGAAAAGCGATAATGGTACGCGAAAGGCCGGGAAGCTTTTTGATTTCCTGGCAGGTTTCGATGCCATCCATACCCGGCATCATCACATCCAGAATGACGAGGTGGGGCAGGTGCTTACCGGCCATCTCAATGGCAGCCGCACCATTGGCGGCGGTATACACCGTATATCCTTCACGCTTGAGGTTATATCCTACAAAGGAGAGGATGTCGGGTTCATCATCCACAAGCAGGATGGTGTGGTCTTTTTCACTCATCATAAGATGCTTATCTCTATGGCAAAGGTAGTGAGTTTATTTCTGTGTTTACAAATTGTCTAAATGTCGAAACGTCGAAAGATCGAAAGGTCTGCTTTTGGCCTTTTGCCTTTGGGTTTCTTGCCAACAGCCAATAGCTAAAAGCCTTCTGACTCTCAGCGACCAGTGCCCAATAATTATCCTCGTGTGTGTCAATACTTTGGCATGGAGGGTTCATTGGATTACTGTCTAATAAGGGTTTAGGTGCTCTACTCAGTCATCACAGCAGTAATCACCGACTTTATTATTCAGCCGGGCTGTGCCGGTGGACCACAAAATCGCGATGGGCTTTCAGCATATTCACAGTGAACAGCAAGAGGTTTTTGCTTTCAGCTAACAGGTTGAAGTACAGCAAGCTGTTACGTGTCCCTACCTCATTCTGCTGAATCATTTTCACCTGGCATTTTTTCATCTCCTGCAAATAGCCCAGGCCTTGCTTCTGGTCGCGGATAATCTGGTTAATCCTTTCAAAATCATTGGTTTTTAGGGTCTCAATGATTGCATCCAGGATGCCGGCCACGATTTTATTCAGGTTGTGCAATTTTTCGACCTGGGAAGCATGCAGTGGCGGATGGTTGTTATCAAGATGCGTGTAGGCGGGATCAGACAGGTAGTTTAGACAATGGGCGATCTCCCTGAGGTAATCCAGGATTTGTATGTAGTAATGGCTGCTGTCAACGGCATCTTCCTGTAATTTTTGTACCGTGATGTAGACATCGGCCTTCATCTCTTTTGTGCGCTGATTGAGGATTTCAATCCTCTTCATAGACTGACGCAGATTCCGGCGGTCTTCATTTATCAGGTGCGTATTCACATCCCGGTAAAGTGTGGAAGTCTCTTCCAGGGTTTCGATGATATTCAGCTTACATTCTCTCATGATGCTGTCCTGGTTCCACTCTTTCTCCTGTTTTTCATCGTATGCTGCCCGCTTTCGTGCCCGCTTCTTATGCACATGGTAGGTCCGAACCACAATGGCAAAGGCACCGAACACCGCGATCACAGCAGCCACAAACCCACCCCAGGAAATGATCAGTGCCAGCGTAAAAGCCACACTAAAGGCTGCGAACGCGGTAAAAAACCATCCCCCGATCACGGTAATGACCCCTGAGATACGGTAAACGGCGCTTTCACGGCCCCAGGCCCTGTCAGACAAAGACGTACCCATGGCGACCATGAAGGTCACATAGGTTGTCGAGAGGGGAAGTGTCAGCGAAGTTGCCAGGGCGATCAGGATACTGGCCACCACCAGGTTGATGCTTGCGCGGAGCTGATCAAAATAGGTGGTTTTTTTTGCAGATTTGCTGTGATTGTCATTATCAGGCCGGCTAAAGCTCTTTTTGATTCGGCTGATTGCAAAGCCAGGTAAGATCCAAAGGAAAAACTTGTTAATTCCCAAGCCCAACCGAAGGATATTTCTGGACAGCGGCGAGGTAGAAAACCGCTCATAGCCTACCGACTGGCGGGCAAGGTCGATTTCGGTCTGGGTCACCGAACGTGCTTTTTTGGAGAATGCCAGGGTAATGATCATGATGACACCGGCAATCACCAGGTATATCGTAGGTGTTTGCACTGGCTCAAGCAGCGATTCCATGGTATAACTTCCCGGGTCGATCGATGAGTCGGATAGGAACAACATGTAAGACTCCAGTCCGGCAAGCGGCACCCCGATAAAATTCACCAGGTCGTTTGAGGCGAAAGCCATGGCCAGGGCAAATGTGCCTGTCAGGATGACGATACGCAGCACATTGGTTTTAAAAACGCTGATCAACACTTGGAAAAGGATGGTGAAAAAGACAAAACAGTAAAGCATCAGCAACGCGGCATTCTGGTCGATCCACTGTAGTGTTTCGGGCTTAATGAAAGCTGCCCCGCTGGCACCTTTCAGAATGAGAAAATAGACGATGCCAGAGATGGCCAGACCACTCCAGATTCCGCCCAGGTAAGGCATCTTTCTCTGGTATTGAAAGGTAAAGATGAGTCGGGTAAGAAACTGTACAAGCGTACCTACGGTAAAGGCTATCACCACAGAAAGCAGGATGGCAGATATGATGGCCAGGGCGCGTCCGGAGTTGATATATTGCCCGATTTCCTGCAGACCCTCCCCGGTCGAAATGCTTTTTACCATGCCGATCGCCACGGCGGCTCCCAGCAGCTCAAACACGATGGACACCGTGGTGGATGTCTGCAGCCCGAAAGTATTAAAGGCATCCAGCAGAATCATGTCGGTGATCATGACTGCCAGGAAGATGATCATGATCTCTGAAAAGTAAAACTGGTCGGGATTAAAGATACCGCTTCGCGCCACTTCCATCATCCCACTGCTGAAGACCGAACCCACAAGCACTCCGAGGGCTGCCACCAGCATGATAAAAAAGAAGGGCGCCACCCGCGCCCCGATAGCCGAATTCAGGAAGTTAACCGCATCGTTGCCCACTCCCACGCTTAAATCTGCAACAGCGAGAATCAGGAGGGCAACTACGAAAAACAGATAGATGTATTCCATAAACCGTGCATTGTATATTTTGACATCGAAATTACATCCGTGTTATTAAGAGAATGCAACGACTTTATGAAGTTTATGTTAAGTCTGCCAGCCTGTATTATTGATGCTTTTTATATCCAGCCCTTTAGCGACAGAGGTTTAACATACAGGTAAGGTTTCATTAATCATTTTATAAACATTACTTCATGTTCATTAAACATGATTATGGGAAAAATGAGTCAATTTTGTATCGAAATCAAAACAACCATTTTCATGCGTATCTTATTTCTATTCCTGGTATTATTATCATTTGCAGCGCAAGCGACAGAAAGTCACCAAAAACTGCATCATATCAGAGGAAAAATTTATGATGAAACCACCCGTGAACCGCTAACAGGTGCCACTGTGCTATTAACCGGCACGAACCACTATGCCATTGCCGGGCTGGACGGGAGCTTTTCCATAAACAATGTGCCGCCGGCAAATTATCAGTTGGAGATATCATATATATCGTATGAGCCTGTTGAGAAGAGTCTGGACCTGAATGACAGCAAGCAGCTCGACATTGCCATGAAGTCTGCCGTTTTGGGTCTGGAGGCAGTGGTTGTAACAACCTCTCGGATAGGGCATACAGAGGCCAGCGCGAGGGCATCGGAAAGGAATGCCCCAAACGTAATGAATGTAATCTCACAGCGGGCAATCGAGATATCTCCTGACATTACCGTGGCCAATGTAGTCCAGCGTGTTTCAGGGCTTACCACAGAAAGGAGTAGCAGTGGGGATGCTCAATATGCCATTGTAAGGGGTATGGATAAAAGGTATAACTACACACTGGTAAACGGAATAAAGATACCCATATAGGTTTGTTGGGCTTGTTGGTCGAATATAAAATTATTTCATAAGTTTGAATACCGCCAGAACAATCAATCCCAGCAACATGAAAAACCCGGAAATGAAGATTTTTTTCATTGTGCTATGCTTTTTAACCTGTATCCGATTTTTACACCATAAAACAGGTGGGATTTTTTCTGTTTTCATACAAGTTGCTTCTGGATTCAGATAGTGTCTCTCACTACTCAAAAATAATAATTTTCTCGACTGAGTGATAGCCTTAAACATGATAAGAGCTATAAATATATTTAGATACATATGAGCCTATATTCATCTAAATTACTGTATATTAGGTCTTGTATTTTACAAATAATTGATTTAACTTGCTACGATCGTTTTATACGTCTGTTTTGTCAAATTTATTTTTAACCTTAATCAAAATTACCATGAAAAAGATGAAAGTAGCGATTGTAATGCTGTTGATCATTCCGGCATTTTTTGCATCTTGTTCACAACCTCCTGAAGTTATACCGGGATATGAAAACACCCGGCTTAACCCGGATTTTCTGGTTGACGTTGAAATAGCCAGGGCGCTTATGACTGCATGCATTCAAGGTGACAGGGAAGGAATGGAGCGATACATGCATGAGAATTATACGAGTTTGGGCGCTTATGGTGCAAATTCCCAATTTACCAGACAGGAGGCCATTGAAGGCTGGTTGGAGTTCGCAAAATACAATAATAATGCAAAGTTCTCCAATCGCATTTGGTATTCATGGGTGGTTGATAAAATGGACAACAATCCAGACCTTGTTGGGAAATGGGTGGTGACATGGAGTGATTTTTCGTACAGTAATGAAGATGGCCTTGAGGTCAGTTTCCCCATGCATTTGGCAGCAAGGATCAGTGAGGGGAAAGTGGATTACTCCATCATGTTTTATGACCGGCTCAGCATGATGAGGCAACTGGGATACCGGCTGCTGCCTCCAGAGTCCACAGAAGAATAATATTTTTGTCTTTCTGAGAGTATTGGCCAATTTGATTGTCTGTATCCTCTTGTTTTCAGGGGGTACAGAGTAATATTTTTGGGGTAAGCTGTATAAGGTAAGGACGATGAATTGAATATCAAAATGCCGGGATGTGTTTATAAATAATAGCCTTTTGTAATTCACAACGTCGGGAAAGGATTCATCTTAAACAAGTATAAAACCAATATGCAAGCCAAAGTATCGATATTTGAGTTTGTTGAAACCTGGTATAACCGCAACCGGATCCATGCCACAATCAAATCATCTATAAAAAAGACTTTAGATCAGAAAACCAAAAACAGAAATTAGTGGCTTAACTTTTTGTCCGGAATTTTGTTGCAAGATCACTTCGCCAAAATAACTAAGAAATACACAGACATGCTGACAAGCAACAACGACCGTTTTGTGCCTGTAACTTATGAGGATTTTTTAACAACATGCAACAGACATAAACCGAACGACAAGATTGGTAAATGGCTTGATTATTTGCAGGAGAGGTACATCGTTGAAGCCTGAGAAAGAATTACAGTTCATGATGCGCTAAAATGTACGAATAACCTTGATCTCTAGCATTTTTTTCTTTTCGGAATAAACTTTTTATTGTTTCAATGAGAAACTTTCGAAAGAAGAATCAAAATTAATTTGGTTATTTGGAACTTTGATTTATTTACAGTTACCGCCTGTGGCGGTCGGATTTTTTCTGCTTGCTGAAGGACCCTGATTTCACGTTCTGTTTTCGTGGGTTTGAGGTGTTTGTGTGGAAATGATAACCAATGGCACTCGCTGTGGCGGGTGCTTTTTTGAGTTCTGAGGAGATTGTTTGGGCAAATGATGTAGTGTCCATGTCTGCAGACGGTTACAACTGCTGTTTTTTTGTGGTTTTTTAGGAATTGTTTTGGTTTTGTTTTAACTTGCTTTATTATTTGAATAACGTAATACTCCCATTGTCAGTTTTTGTGGCAATGCCCCTTCACTGTTTCGGTTATCTGTTATTAATTTGTTGTTTTGTTAAGGTTTCCGGTCGCCTCTGCCATATTTAGGTGGTTGATGGAACGGCCTGTTTGAGCCGCCTTCAACAAAAGCAAATGCATCGTAAAACACATCAAAAGGACAAGAGGTTTTGCCACACAAATTAAATACATGCTTGTCTTAATCTAATCAGATATTACCAGACACAAGTCACATATGTCACAACGAAACGAAACCCTTGATATAGGCTCCCATCTTATTATTCCATAAAAACCAAAACCGTGGGAAATGCTATGAAAACAAAAACCCTGATGGTGGTCCTGGTCGCATTGCTGATCTGCTGCCCGTATTCCCGGGCTGGTCAGAAGGATGACAGGCTAACCGGGACTACAACCGGAAATGTTTCAGCTTTTGTAATCGAATCGGAACATGCGGCAGATGACCTTAGCCGGCTTGGTCCCGACGATTACATCGTGGTATTCAAACCCGAAGTACAGGATGTTCCAGGCCTCGCCCATCAGCTGGTTACACGCCACGATGGCGAGATCCGCTTTGTGTATCAGTACGCCATCAAAGGCTTTGCTGCCACACTGCCACCACAGGCCATCGAAGCACTGAGCAGGCATCCCCTCATTGACTGGATCGAACCTGACCAGTTGTATTATACGGCCGGCTCGCAAAGCGATGCGACCTGGGGGCTCGACCGCATTGACCAGAGGATTTTGCCACTGGACAATACCTACCATTACAATCAGACCGGGGCCGGAGTCAGCGTTTACATCATTGACAGGGGCATCCACTATTCGCACGAGGAGTTTGAAGGGCGCGCCGTGTTTGGCTTCGACGCTAGCCCCGGTCCGGGAGGCGATGGCAGCGACCCGCATGGACACGGGACACACGTAGCCGGAACAGTAGGCGGTAAAACCTATGGGGTGGCAAAGGATGTCATCCTGGTATCGGTGAGGGTATTGGGCACCGGAGGAAGTACTTCCAGTAACATTATTGCCGGAGTGGATTGGGTTACAGCCAACCATGAGAAACCGGCCGTGGCAAACATGAGCCTTGGTGGTGCTGCTTCCGACGCTCTTGACACTGCCGTTCGGGGCTCTGTAGCCTCCGGTGTTACCTACGTGGTTGCCGGGCTGAACATGGGAGACGACGCCTGTCAATGGTCTCCGGCCCGTGTAGAGGAAGCCCTGACAGTGGGTGCTACGCGAGACACCGATGAGAAGTGGGAAAACTCATGCTATGGACCGTGTGTTGACCTTTTCGCCCCCGGTGTTAGCATAACATCTGCTGTCAACACCGGCGACACTGCTACCGGAGTCTGGACCGGCACATCCATGGCTGCACCCCATGTCGCTGGCGTAGCAGCGCTGTATCTCGAACTGCACCCGGAAGCCACTCCAGAAGAAGTGTTTGCAGCGGTGACCGGGGCAACGACCAAAGACATCGTTACCGAATCCCCTCCCGGAAACAACCATCTGCTTTACAGTCTTGCATGGCACGACGCACCGCTGAGCACTGCGTGGGAAGGGACTGTAAGCGACAACTGGCACGATGCTGGCAACTGGTCGGATGGTGTACCTTTAGAGCAATCAGATGCGATCATTTCCTTTTTCCCCGAAAGCCAGCCAACCATTACTGTACCCGCCGAAGTGGGCAACCTCACCCTGGAAGACGGGGCCACGCTGCTCGACAACGACAACCTGACCATCCACGGCGAGTTTGTGATGGAGCGGGATATTCCCCACGGCGGATGGCGGATGATCTCCGCCCCGGTTGGCGATATGAACATTATCGGGTCCGATTTTGTGCCGGAAAACATGGAAGGCATATTTGATTTCTACTATTTCGATGAGAGCGTGGACAATACCCTGCCCTGGATCAGCATCAAAGGAAATGAGGAGACTTTTGATAACGAATTTGTCTCCGGCAAAGGCTACCTGGTGGCATACGACGCCTACAAGGGAAATGACTGGCCGCCAAACACCTTCTCTTTTGGGGGGACGATGAATACGGGAGATGTCACCATATCGCTATCATACGAACATACCTGGCAATGGGGCGGATGGAACCTGATCGGCAACCCCTATCCCTCAGCGATCGACTGGTACAATGCCGACCACACTCTGATGGAAGACAATTATGCATACGTTTATGACAGGACATCTGACTACGAAGGATATACTGAGGGATATAAACCTGTTTACGGGGGCGATCCAGGCGCGGTCATTGCAGCCAACCAGGGATTTTTCGTAAAAATGGAAAATACCGGCAACCACAATTTCACATTTGACAACGCCATGCGTGTGCACGGAGGGGAATTCACCAAGGAGGCCCCCGCCGACGATCTGTTGGTGCTACATCTAACCGGCGACGGCTACTTCGACAGGACGACACTGCGCGTGCGCGAATATGCCTGCTTCGGCCGCGACCGGTCCGATGCGCTGAAGCTGTTCAGCTACAACGACGCCATGCCACAACTTTACTCGTACACTGCCGACGGGGTGAAGGCGGCCATCAACACCATGCCTTACGTTAACAAGGACGCACCCGTAGTGCTTGGCATGCGCATCTCTGCCGAAGGTGAGTACATGATCTCCCTGGAAGAGACCTGCGGTATCTACAGCGCAAAAAGCATCATCATGGAAGATATCCGGGCAGGCACCACCCACGACCTGCAAACCGATCCGGAGTATGCTTTCACGGCAGATGAGGGCGACCTGTCCGGCCGCTTCAAGCTGCACTTTGGCAAGCAGGATGACGACGAAACCGGCATCGATGACACCGGAACCCCCGCTGCCAGGATCTGGCACCACAACAGCACACTTTATGTTGACAGTAGTGACCCAAGCACAGAGGTTAGGCTATATGACATCAGCGGACGGCAGATGTACAGTTTTTTGGCCGGACAGGGAGAGCACCAGTACCGGATGAACTTCCCCGCCGGAGTCTACATTGTTCATATTTCCACGCAAAACAGCTCGCACCCCATGCGGATTGTTGTAAAATAATAAGACTCCTGTACCTGCCGCCACTTTGAGGTTTGAATGTTTGCTCTTTTGTTTGCTCAATAAAAAAAACCACTCACATCTCAAAAGACGTAAGTGGCTGATTTTCTTGCTCCCCCTCTTGGACTCGAACCAAGGACCCTCTGATTAACAGTCAGATGCTCTAACCAACTGAGCTAAGGAGGAGTATATGCAGGAGCGGGTTGCCCCGCTGAAAAAAACAGGTGTAATCCCATTTTGCGCTGCAAAATTAACAAAAAAATCCTTTCCCAACACCATTTATAAAATTCTTCTCTCCAAAAACCATGATGTATTTAACAAACACATTTGCAAACAATAAGCATTTTTTTCTATTTTTGCGCCATCAACAACGACCCCATGTTTCGATCCGCGATAAAAAAAGCCGTTGCATCTTTCCTTTCTCCCATACCCAAGAAGCCCCGCCCGGGCCTCATCGTCAACATCAGCTTTCTCCTGCTGTCGTTCGGCATGGTGGTCTTTATCGCCCATTCCGAATATGTTGTGGATTACCCGGATCATGAGCCCGTGGAACCTGAACCGGCCCCGACAAGTGTTTTTACCGAAGAAGACCTCATCTTTTACCACGACACCATCACAAAACTGCTTCAATCCCGCAACTTCAACGGCAACATCCTGCTGGCGCGCGAGGGGGAGGTCTTGTTTAGCCGAAGTTTTGGCTTCGCCGACTTCCGTAACGACACCCCGCTGACCCCGGAAACACCATTCCAGCTAGCCAGCATCAGCAAGACCTTCACTGCCGCCGCCACCCTGATGCTGCACGACAGGGGCCTCATCCATATCGACAACCCCGTAGCAGAGTATATTCCCAAGTTTCCCTATCCCGACATCACTGTTCGCCACCTGCTGAACCACACATCCGGGCTGCATAACTACATGTATCTGCTCGAACGGTACTGGGAAGAAGAACACCCGCCAACCAACAAAGATGTGCTCGACCTGTTCGTCAACTATCCGCGGCACCTAAACTTCAGGCCGGCGACCCGCTTCGGATACTCCAACACGGGGTATGCGTTCCTCGGACTCCTGATTGAACGGGTGAGCGGGATGCCCTTCGACCGGTTCATGGCGCAAGAACTTTTCGAACCCCTGGGCCTGGAGAACACCTATGTATACAATCCCCGGGGGGGTACAGATATGCGTTCCGACAGAGCATTTGGATTTCGCAGGTGGAGAAGGACATACCTGGTCATCCCCGATGTGGTGCACGACGGCATAATGGGCGACAAGGGGATCTATTCAAACATCTACGATCTGTATACGTGGGACAGGGCCATAAACAACGGGGAGCTGATCCCTGACAGCCTCTGGGATGCTGCTTTCGAACATACACGCCTGACAAACAACCGCACTGTGCGATATGGCATGGGTTGGCGCCTGCAGTCGTTCATGGACACACATGTGGTGCACCACCCCGGGCGATGGAACGGCTTCAACACCTCCCTGAAGCGCTTCGTTGAACACGATGCCACCCTGATCATCCTGAACAACAACAGCAGCAATATCACACACCTGGTAGAATCTCTGCAAAACATCCTTTTTCACGAGGAGATCGCCGCAAAAACCCAGCCGCCTCAAAAAGAGGACCCCGAAGAATATGAGGTGATCGGCGGGGGAGGCCGGGACACAGATGGCTCGTGAGCGCAGGGCCCATTATGAACACTTTTCACTACCTTTGCATATGGGCGAGAACCAGCCAACAGCAGCGCGGCCAACCCGCAAGGGGCCGACTGTACAACATGCCGTTCTTTAACACGTTGATATATCCGGGGTTCATGGCCCGGGGCCAAAAAAACCGTCGGCCTTCACAATCCCCCGGACACAACCGCAGTATCCCGCGACTTCAAAAGTGTGCAAAACAGCCAAGAAAGATATCCAAAGATATGGAAATCAAAATAGTAAACCATTCTGACAACCCCCTGCCGTCTTATGAAACGGCACTGTCGGCAGGGATGGACCTTCGGGCAATGATTCCGGCGCCGGTCGTGCTGAAGCCACTGGAAAGGGCGCTGATCGGCACCGGACTCCATGTCGAGCTGCCTTCGGGTTTTGAGGCCCAGGTAAGGCCCCGCAGCGGGTTGGCTGCAAAAAGGGGGATCACCGTCCTCAACACCCCGGGCACCATCGACGCCGACTACCGTGGCGAGATCAAAGTGATCCTGGTCAACCTGTCAAACGAAGAATATACCATACACCATGGCGACCGCATCGCCCAGATGGTCATCTCATCCCACGAACGGGCAGAGCTTACGCCGGCCGACGAGATCAGCGACACCATCCGCGGCACTGGCGGATTCGGTCATACAGGAAACAAATAAACAAACATGTACAGACCCACAAGATATTTGCTGCTGCTTGTTGTTGTCATCACCGTTAACGCATGCATTACCGCCAGGGAACAGGTGGCAGGCCCGGAAAGCCCCCCTGTCGAAAAGGCGGAAGAGGTGACGGAAGAAGACCGCCTCAAAAGTACCGCCATGCTCATCGACGGGATCCAGCAAAAACTCCTGGGCAACCCGGGACGCGCCGCCATCCTTTTTTTCGACGCTGCCAAAAAAGACCCCAACAACGATGCGGCACACTATGAGCTGGCAAAGATCCATGCCATGAATGGCGAATATGAAGATGCCTTCAGGCACGCAAACACCGCCATTGGCATTGACCCGGCCAACACCCGTTACCAAATGCTGCTTGCCGACCTTTACATCCTGACAGACAACCTTTCAGAAGCTGTCAAGGTGCATGAGCGCATCGCCCGCGACAATCCGGACAACATACAGCACCAGCGCAATCTGGTCGGCGCCTATCTCCACAATGAACAGTATGATGAGGCCATCGCCGTGCTGGAGTATATCGAGACCCTGACTGGCCTCTCAAAAGAAGCAAGCATACAAAAACATAAGATCTGGGTAAGCCAGGGAAAATACGAAAAGGCCATCGAAGAGGCGAAAAAAATGAGATCCTATTTTCCTGAAGAACTTGTTTTTTATGAGGTGCTTGGTGAGCTTTACATGGAAACCGGCCAGAATGAAAAAGCCAGGGACATTTTTCTGGAAATGCTGGAACATGACCCCGACAGTTACATGGCCAGGTTGTTGCTTGCCGACTATTACCACCAGGAAGACCAGCCTGACGAGGCTTTTAAGCAAATCAAAGAAGCTTTTTACACCACGGGGTTTGAAATCGACGGCAAGGGGCGCATCCTTTATTCCTATATGCGCTGGGGAGAAGAAGAGCCCGTGTACCTTGAACAGGCGCTGACCCTGTCGGAGATCCTGCTGGAAACACACCCGGACAACCCTGAATCCTATCTTATCCATGGTGACCTGCTCAATCAGTACGGCAAAAAGGAAGCGGCGCGCGACATCTACCTCGTGGGGGTGGGCATGGACCCCTCAAGCCTGCCGGTATGGCAACAGATCCTCAGCCTGGACCTGCAACTCGGCGATTATGAGGGGATGCTTGAACATTCTGACATGGCACTGGAATACTTTTTTGAACAGCCCATCCTTTTTCTCTTTAACGGACTGGCGAACATGCAGTTAGAGGATTACGAGGCGGCGGCATCCGCACTTGAGTATGGACTGGCAATGACTGTGGCCGATGAGGAGTTGCAGCAGGACTTCCTTACCATGCTGGGCGACACCCACTATTACCTGGATGCACACGAGGCGTCCGACAGGTATTATGAAAGAGCACTGGAAAAAAACCCGGAGAACGCCACCGCGCTGAACAATTACAGCTATCACCTGGCCCTGCGCAAAGAACACCTTGACAAAGCCCTGGAGATGTCGGAAAAGTCCCTGCAGCTTGTTCCCGGCAATGCCGCCTTCCTTGACACCTATGGCTGGATCAAATATCAGATGAAAGAGTACAGGGAGGCGGAAAGGTGGATCGCCAAAGCCCTGGAAGCATCTGAAGAGCCCAACGCCGCCATCCTGGAACACTATGGCGACGTGCTTTATCAGCTTGGAGAGCAAGAAAAGGCCATTCAATACTGGAGAAAAGCCAAAGAAACAGGGAACGGATCCGACCTCCTTTACAAGAAAATCCAGGATCGTACGTTGTATGAATAAAAACAAGTTCCCGTGTTGAAAGCGACGAAACCCATTCTCGTCATATTGTTGCTTGTGCTGCATGCGTGTGGACCTATCAAAGATGTTGTGACCCCTGAAGTGGAGGAGATGAGCGTTTCCCGGACGCTTACTGCCCTGAAAGACAATGAGACATCCTTTGATTTTTTCGCGACGCGCTTTTCTGGTGTGGCAACCATTGACAACAGCAGCTTCAACGTGAGCGGGAACATACGTATCCGGAAAGACTCCGCCATCTATGTTTCCATATCCCCTCTGCTCGGCATAGAGATGGCACGCGTGCTGGTGACCCCTGACAAGGTAAAGATCATCAACCGTTTGGATGGAACATATTATGAAGGAGAGGTGGGCAACATAAACAACATCCTGAACACACAGCTTGATTATTACATGCTTCAATCCATCTTGGTAGGCAATGACTTTGGCCATTTCTCATCAGACAACTTCAGGGTTTCTTCCGATAAGGGCAGGGTGTTTTTGCAGAACCCCGGTCGGAGTCCATCATCAGCAAACACCGGGGGGTTGGTTTTCCAGCAAAACCTTTGGCTGGACAGTGAGACGTTCAGGATAACAGAGAACCTGCTCTACGAACCCCTGACCAGAAGAAGCATGCGCGCCAGGTATGAGCGCTTTGATCTGGTGGCAGGACAGCATGTTCCCCGGGAAATGTCTTTGACATTTGTTGATCCCGTTACCCGTGCCGAACTTCATATACAGTATAGCAGAACAACAATAAATGATACCCGTCCCATCACCTTTTCCATTCCCGACAGGTATCGTCCGATGATGGGAAATTAAAGTCAGTATTCAGAATGAAAAACCACCATTTTCTCATTCCGGTCTTTTTATTGCTGCTTGGGTTACCGCATGGGGTGGCACAGACCCGGGGGGACCTGGAGCGTGACAAGGCTCTCCTTGAGCGTGAGATCCGTATCACCAGCCAGCTGCTGCAGGAGACCCAGCAGACGGCAGAGACCAACATCGGCCGGCTGGTGATGCTCAACAGCCAGATAGACCGGCGGGAGCAGCTTCTTGGCACCATACAGAACGAGATACGCATCATCAATCGCAGGATCTCGTCCATAACACGTTCGGTGCAAGAGCTGGAGCAGGACCTTGAAGACCTGAAGAGGTCATATGCCCGGTTGATAGAATATGCAGCACGAAACCGCGATGCCTATCACCGGATGATGTTCATCTTCTCTGCTGAAAACTTCAACCAAGCCTATCTGCGTATGCGCTACATGCAGCAATACGGCCGTCACCGCCGACAGCAGGCGGAAAAGATCCGGGAGACAAGGGTCAGGCTTGACGAGCAGATAGCGGCCCTTGAGTCGGAGAGGGAGACACAGCATGCTCTTTTGGCGCGACAGAGAGAGGAGGTGCGCGACCTGGCAAAGGAGAAGGCAACACAGGAGCAAACGGTGTCAGACCTCAGGTCGAAAGAGCAGCAGCTCTTGCGCCAACTCAGGCAGCAGGAAAGAGAAGCGCAGGCGCTGCAGGAAAAGATACGGCAGGTCATTGTCGAAGAACGCCGTCGTGCGCGAGAAAAAGCAGAGGCCGAGGGGCGTGTTGCCACCGACATGTATTCCCTCACCCCTGAAGAGCAGTTGTTGTCGGACAACTTCGCAGGCAACCGCGGCAGCCTGCCCTGGCCGCTGGAAAGGGGGGTGATCACCAGTTCTTTTGGAGAACAGCCACACCCGGTGCTCCCGGGCATCAAAATCTCCAACAATGGCGTTGACATCAGCACCTCCGAAGGTGCACTCGCACGGTCTATCTTCGATGGCAGGGTGTCAAGGGTCATCTCCATTCCCGGGGGCTTCTATGCCGTCATCATCCGCCACGGAGAATATCTCAGTGTGTATTCCAACCTATCAGAAGTGTTTGTTGTCAACGGGCAAACGGTAAGCACTAGAGATGAGCTGGGCGTTGTGGGCACCAACAGGCGGGATGCAAAAACATCCCTGCACCTGGAGATATGGAAAGGGAGCGACAAACAAAATCCTGCTGCGTGGATCGCACGACAATAAAAATGAGCGCGAGAAAACACCCCGGCGCGGTTTTTAGATAGAACATTCAGAAAAAACCCGTAGGTTTGCACCAGGCTATGGTTGGAACGAAGGGACAGGTCGTTTAAAAAGCCGTAAACAAACATCATTTCTAAAACAGAGAACCCATGAACATCACATTGTTGTTTTCTCCCGGACCTACGGAGATCATCATCATCGTACTGGTAATTATTCTGCTGTTTGGCGGCAGAAAGATCCCTGAGCTGATGCGCGGCCTGGGAAGGGGAATGAAAGAGTTTAAGAAAGCACAAAAAGATGATGATTCGGATGATGAACCGGAGGTTAAAAAGGGTGATGACAAGAAAGACAAGGAAGAATAGATTGTTTCTTCTTTGCCGGTTTTTTGCCTGGGCCCTTGTTTTTCTCTTTTTTGGCACGGGTCCTGTTTCCGGCAGCGTATCAACCCTTGCGGAGGAAGGGGTAGATGCCGCTGACAGCCTGGTGATATCCCCCGACGATCCCATCGTGGCCATGCTTGACAGCCTGGCGAAGCTATCGGTCTTTGACGCGATCGACAGGCGCTCAGACGATGGCCGCCTGCGCAAACACAACTTCCCTGCAGGTTTTGTTCCGGCTTTTTCTGACTCTGTTTACCAGCATCGAATGGATGCTTTGAATGCCCGTTCACCCTTTGAGTTTGTGTATAACGCTCAAGTACAGACCTTCATTAATCTTTACGCCAACCACAGGCGGGAGCTGACAGAACGCATGATGGGCCTGGGCGGGTTGTATTTCCCTTTGTTTGAGGAGCAGCTCGACCGTCACAACATACCCCTTGAGATGAAGTACCTGGCCGTGGTGGAGTCGGCGCTCAATCCCACAGCCCGCTCCCACATGGGCGCCACCGGGCTGTGGCAGTTCATGTTCCATACCGGCAGGCTATACGGGCTGCAGGTAAACAGTTATGTGGACGACAGGACAGACCCGCTGCGTTCGACCATCGCCGCCTGTGAACACCTGAACGACCTTTATGACATTTACGGTGACTGGTCGCTGGTGATCGCCGCATACAATGCAGGTCCCGGCAACGTAAACCGGGCCATCCGCCGTGCCGGGGGTGTCAGGGACTTCTGGCTCATACGTCACTTCCTGCCCAGGGAGACCCGCAACTACGTGCCTGCCTTCATTGCCGTGACCTATGTGATGGAGCACGCCGAAGCACACAACCTGTATGCCATTCCACCCGCATATTCGCATATGGATATAGACTCCATTGTTGTAAGACAGGAGCTGAGCCTGCGCAACATCAGCACCTTGCTGGACATCCCCCTTGACCATTTGCGCTACCTGAACCCTGCTTTCCGGCAGAACATCATACCACACAACCCGGACAACCCCTATGTTCTGAAGCTGCCAGAGGAATATGCTGGTGTCTTCCTTGCCAATGAAGAGGCCATCTACAACCATCGCACCCCTGAAGAGATACGCCAGGAGGAACGTGCGGCTCAACTGGCCGAGACCACCGTGCATGTGGTGCGCCGCGGTGAGGTGCTGGGCACCATTGCCCGGCGATACGGCACCTCTGTCAGGGCCATACAGCAGCTTAACAACATGAGGGGAACCCTGATCCGTCCAGGACAACGACTTCTTGTCAGGGCCCCTGCCCCGCCACCCAACCCCGCACCAGGGGGGGCCAACGTCCATGTGGTGCGCAGCGGAGAAACACTGGGCGTCATTGCCAACAGGTACAGCATCTCCGTCGACAACCTGAAACAATGGAACAACCTCAGCAGTAACATTATCCGGCCCGGACAACAACTAATCGTCAGGCCCCCGGAGCCCAGCGCCAGCACCAACTAGCATCGGTGTCGATGGCACATATTTTGTGGAAATAACGGTAAACCAAAAGACAACGTATATGAAAACCCTGCAAACCATGTGGTTCTTTCGTGCCGCCTTTGCGTTGGCGATCATTCTTGCAGCAACCGCCTGCAGCCCGGTTGAGCGCCCCTCAAAGCCCTCCGCATCAGGAAGGGCCGGAGAGCTGCTTGTGATCATGGAACCACGTCTGTGGGACGGCCGGGTTGGCGAGACATTCAAGGATGTGTTTCGCAAACCCGTGCCCATGTTGCCACAAGCCGAGCCGATGTTCAACGTCATCTTCATCCCCAGAAGAGAGTTTTCCAGGGTGTTTGAAACCCATCGGCATCTCTTTTTCATTGAGGTGGATGAAACCCTTTCGTCGCCATCCATAGAGTTCAGCCGGGATGTGTGGTCTTACCCACAGCTCGTGGTGCGTGTGAAGGCTCCTGATCAGGACGCCGCCGTCCGTATCCTGAACAACAACGCCCGGGAATTCTATGACAGATACCTTGCCGTCGAATACCTCCGCCTGGAAAATGCTTACCGGCGCATGCTGATGACGTCGTCGCACCGGACAGTAAAGAACCTGTTTGGCATCGACATGGCCATCCCTGAAGGCTATTTTGTGGCCACCGAGGGCAACGATTTCGTCTGGCTGCGCAAAACGGCCACAAGGGAAGAGTTTGACCAGTCTGTGATGATCTGGACACTGGATTATACCGATCCGCAAGTGGATTTTAACGAAGACGTCATCTGGGCGCGGCGCGACTCCATCACCAGACAATATATTCCCGGACAGTTCCCTGGCACCTATATGACAACCTATCGGGGGGAGCTGGAGCTTCGTCCCGACTTCAGGGAGATTGACTTCAACGGCAAATACGCCATTGAGGCCCGCAGCCTGTGGCGTGTGGAAGGCGACTTCATGGGCGGCCCTTTTGTGACTTATACCTTCGTGGACGAAGAAACCAACCGGCTCTTCATGATCGATGGCTGGGTGTTTGCCCCCAGGTACGACAAACGCGACTATCTGCGGCAGGTGGAAGCCATCATCTGGTCAACACGGTTCCCCGAAAAGGAAGAGGAAGCAGAAGATGCCCCGGAAGTCTGAAAGACTTTCAAAAAGATCTGCTCCTAGTGGCTCCCGGGGGTCCTGAACCCCAAAACACGGCCCTGGCCATAGCTTTTGCCTGACGATATCCCTTGTCTATATTGCCGGAGAAACATCCAGAAAGTCCCGGTGCTCGGCCTTCATCATGCTTTCAATCATCAGTTCCATGAGCTCCGGTAAGCCATGTTCACTGTCATGTAATGCAACTGACCTCAACTATTTTATCTCAATGTCATCAAGCAAGACGGCTGTGTCATAAATGCTATCACCCACATCGGTGGCCCGGAACATCAAGGTAACACATTGCCCTTGGTAAGATGATATGTCAAGTGATGATGACTGCCAGCCGGTCATGTAAACATCTCCTCGATCAAAGGAAATCTCCGGGGAAACAGAGATCAGGTCACCCGCGATGCCATCAGGATACTCATCAGAAGGCGCTGATGCCCCAAATTCCGCGGCAATACCATCGATGGTTCTGATCATGATCACATCCCAAACTCCCTCTTCGTTGATAATGACCACCTGAAATGTGTCCTGGTACTGAGAGCCAATATACTCCAGAAACTCTTCCGACAAAAAGTTCCATTTAAAGCTAAGCTGGCTTGCATTGTCTGGCAAACGCAATGTCTGCGATATACTACCCATCGACTGTGTGAAACCCATTCCCGTGGATATGATTCCCATATTAGGACCTTTTTGTGGTGTAAGAAAGGCGAGCTGGCTGATGACCCTGCCATCTCCCACTTTTGTCCAGCCCAGCAAACCGTAATCAAAGATGCCGTTAATAAGGTCCAGTGAATATTTCATGGTGGTGGATCCACCCAGTCCAAACACTGCATTATAAGGGGAGCCTGAACTGGAGTTTATGGAGCTGATATTTCCTGTTGTTTTATTTTGCTGTGCGAGTTCAATAAAAAAGTCGCGGCTTCTGTAAATACAAAAATCACTGGGAACCACCTCGCTATAGCCAAAATATGTCTTGGCCCCTTTGGCAATGAACGCATTTTGCAGCCGGTTGGTCTTGGTGCTTTCGCAGGAATTGTTAAGGATGACGCTCTGTGGAAATGTGCCTGGCATGGAAGCAATAAAAGGGGCAAATACCGTGTAAACGCTCCCATTGAAAGAAGCTTGCCCGTCATAGCTGATCGTGAAGTTTCCGTATATGCCCATTTGTGGGTCGTCACCCTGCATCAGAGGCACATAGCTATTATATACTGTCTGGGTTGTGTCCACCACCTCGCCTGTCATGATCAGATTTCCATCGGCCCCATGCGTGGCAATGACCACAGTGCCATAATTGACCATTTCATAAAGCCGTCCAACGGTAGCTTGCTGGTTTACGTACGAGGTCACTGAAAACTCGCCGCATGCTACACTGTCCAGAATATTGATAATATGCCCTCTTTCGTTCCAGGGGGCGAACTCCCATTCAAATGGGGCATAGATAAAGACATTCCTGTTTCCAATCGTATTGGGGTCAAACGTTGACTTGAGTGTGCTTTCATCAACACTGATACCACGGGTTTGCTTTTCCAGGGGGACGACGGGGGTTTCGCTGCGCCTTTGCCTGAATTCATCAGGCCGTGTAGTGCCCCCGCCGCGGGTAATCGTGGTGCCATGTTCGTCCTGCTTGCTGATGATGGCTCCGCCACGAATGCCTGACTCATAAACAATTTCAACGGATGTGGGTCCGGTATGATTTACATTTTCCACTCCTGGCTGTGTTTCCAGCCATTGTACCAGCTGACTGACCGCCTGTTCCGTATTTGCCTGGCTGCCTCCAAGGAAGGCATTTAGCTGATCGGCTATGTTGTTTTGCGTGGTGAGCAAATCGTTCATGCTGCCTGTGGGTAAGTTGTCAAAAACAGCAACCGTGGCTGGGGTTGACCTTATCTCATCTCCATCAACTATTTGCCCCTTGGCCACAAATGTCATTTGCCCGGCATCTGATTCAAAAATGGTAAATAGGCCACTGTAAATCCCATCGCCCTTGATTTCATCACCATCCCGTTGCAGGTCGCCACTGTCAACCAGGTAACCCACTTCCGCGGAACCACCTCCGGTAGTATCGATAAGCCGGATGGTATCGCCCACTTCAAGACCGGATGGTATCCTTACTGTTGCGCGGATTTCAGTATTTGTGTTCACAAGTATTTGTTGCGGAAAAACGGATAGTTCGCCCAGTAAATTTGGCTCAATGTCGTTGTCATCGCTACATTTGGTATGCAAGAAAAGTACTGCTGCTCCAATCAGTGCAATGGCACTGAATCGAAAAATCAATAATAGTTTCTTCATAATCGTAGTGGTTAGGGTTTTGGTTATAATAAGGGTGCTTGACCTCAGTTTCAGTCTCTTTTATCGACTTGATATCCTGCAATATATGGAGTAATAACTGTACCAATAATTAACCAAATAAACCTTTCAAAAGAACCTCTAAATATACAACTATTTTTATTTTTTCTGCAAATTCTGATCGTGTTACACTTTTTATATTCTGAACGGGTTTTCTTTTCACGGGAGCTTGCATGATAATTTATGCAAAACCATTGGCCCAAAACTGTATAAAAAAACCCTCCCGGTCAAGGAGGGTTTTGTGCCGGGGGGACTCGAACTCGCGCTGGGGGTCAGGCTGTTATAGAAATTAGTAGAAACAGGGGAGAAAAAACTACCGGGTCATTCAAATTATGGCCTTATTTCTGTGTATCCACGTATTTTAAAAACCTCACAAATTCATCAAGTAATTTTTTAAAATCTCTTTCAGGGTTAAAATCATCAGGATCTGGGTAATAACGCAGCCTATTTTCATGTGCATCAAACGAATCATCCCAGGCAAAATCCAAATAATTTGCTGAATATATATCATAAGGATAAATCCATGCTGAATAGAACGGATAATCGGCTTCAGACTGATACCAGTTCATATCAAAACCGATTGCTAATGCTTTTTCATGCAGTGTTCCCTGTATCCTTGCATTTAATAAAGGATATTCTGACCAATATTTGGTGCTTTTTACTGCTTTGCTCTTCTTATCAGGCTTAAAAGGGCCCCAATCTTTTTGTCTTTTTAAAATGTTTTGCAGCATATTTTCCACTTCTTTTCCGAAGCTAACCATTACCATAGAGGCTTGCTTATATCGCTTCACACCTTTTTCTACAAACTCTTTAGATTCTTTTTTCATGGGTTAATCCTTTGGTTAGTATCTCTAACTTCTCATCAAGTTGCTCAACAGGTCTTTCTTTAATGCGGTGTCCAGGAAATCCGATAATTCGTTGCTCTACTGATCCGAGAAAAACATAGGCCAGCGCTTTCCAGGTAATTGTTTCATTGGAGAGCAATGATCGCCTGATTGCCACGCAAACATCATCCCAGGTGATGGCTTCAATATCAGCATTTGAATTATCAGCCTCGACAACTGCATCCCAGTGCTGCAACTGATCAGATAACAACAATATAAAATCATCCCATTTTGCATGTTCCGCCCGGTATTTGTTTTTTAGCTTCCTTCCTGTTACATGCGTTTTGCCAAGGTGCGGATCCCCAATTTTTACCTCCACATGGGTAAAGGAGTTATTTCTCCACTTAATAATAATGTCTGCCCTGTAACCATGCTGAATATCTTCTCTGCATATCCAGGTGGGCCTGGAAAATGACAATGCATGCTTTTGTCTTTTCCCAAATAAAATGCCAGCTAAAGAACCCGTTTCTGAACTGTCAATAAGGTAGGTAAGCCAGTCGGACCAATCTTCTTCCCTGCTTAAACGCAAGGGGCGAAAGTTACGCCAGTTATAGTGAGTAGGGTCTCTTCCATAATCTGCCAACTGCTCGTCCCATTGATCCAATAACTTCAGAAGGCGCTCGTATTTTTCTTTGGATATTTTGCGAAACGTTGGGATCAGCTTGTCAAACACGCTCCAGTCCAGAGCAGGTTTTTCCTTTACTGGTGCAGGGGGTGTCCAGTTGTCAAATATATCCCACATGGTGTTATTTTTCTGCGTCCATATCCTCGTCCCCATCGTCATCATCAACCCATTCAATCATCTGGGTATTCTCCATTTCCTTCAACTTCTTTGCGGCCTCCTTATCTCCTGCTTCGGCTTTTTTGCGCAGGCGTCCGGCTCTAATCCAATCATCATCAGCGGCCGTCATGGGGATCTCTTCAATGATGTTTCCGTCATCATCGTAGATGGTCTTGAACATGGCTTTTTTCTTCTTCTTTTTCATTCGGGCTATTTTATGGCAAACCGGTATTTGATATATTCCAGTGTCTGGCTTGCGCTTAATTCAGGTGTTGGCAGGGTCAGTGTATGCGTTCGTGTTTTTTCCGCCTGACTTGAGAACCAAAAATGAGCAAATGCTCCGTTACAGGAGACTGTTCCCGCCGGTAAGAAGTAGGGGAAAACAATAGGGTGTTAAGACATTTTTATCTGAATCTTAAATAAGTACTGTGCCCAATATATAATTAGGGCCAAGAAGGGGTTGCTAATCCTTTAGGTAACAAAGTTCATCTGCCCGGTCACTTGCTTTTATTACGTCTTCAAACTAAAGCCAAACATCAAGGCGTATAATATATGTAGATCAACAGGCAGAATCTATTTACAAAAGGCTAATATACAAAATCTTAACAAAAGTTAACCAAACGAATGATGGGCTTAATGTTGGCTTTAAATGCAGCGCAAAACCCTGGCCAGAAATCATACGTATTACATAAATAGCAACATAAAAACCCCAAAATCAGAACATTCCCGGCCTGCATTGTTCACTGGGGGGCGCTGGGTGTTCGAAACCGATCAGCATCTGAATCAGAAATAGATGCGATAGGTCATCATGGGCATGAACCCCATCTGGTAAGAGGTGTTGATCTGGCCTTCCTGCCGGTTCCAGTTCTCAACGAAAATATTCTGCTGATTGGTCAGGTTTTGCAGGTCCAGCCCCCATTCCTGGTTGATGTTGTGGCCATTCAGGCGGAAGGTGATGCGGGCGTTCAGGCGGAAGTAATCGGGATAACGTTCCGTGTAGGCATTGGCCCAGTCGTACACCGTGGCATCACGGGAAATGGATTCTTCGGCATCAATGGGGATATAGCGGTTGCCGCCGGCCAATACCATGTTCAGATCGAGCGACAGGAGGCTGCGGGAACCCAGGCTCCACTCGTAACCACCCAGGAGGTTGAATACGTAGTTGTTGTTGAAGGCGGAGTTGCGCCATATCCCGTCGTAGCCGGTATATTGGGCATCGAAGACCGATGCGGTGAAGAGGTAATAAAAGCCGTCTTTGAGGAACTTTTCCAGGGTCAGCTCCAGGCCCATGTTGGTCCCTGTTCCCTTGTTCTCCATCTCATGGAAAGTCCAGAACATAAAACCTGCCCCCTGGCTCAGCATGGAATATTCCGGGCGCCGGTATGAAACGGGGATATCGTACAGGTATTGGTAGTAGAGCTCGGCCTTCAGGCGGTGCCCCTCGCCCAGCAAGCGGTCGTAGCCGCCCACCAGGTGGATGCTCCTGGAAAAACCCAGGTCTTCGTTGGTTTTGCGATAGGTTGGAGGATTGGGCTGGATCAGCTCCTCCATGAAGTACACCGCCTTCATCTGCGCCTGGCTGTGCAGGCCTGCACCCAGGCTGAGCGACTGCCCCTGGCGGAAGCTCCACCTGAGAGCGGTACGCGGCTCCAGGGAGTAGCTGTTGTTCAAGAACAGCCAGGCGGCATGCAGTCCCGTATTAAGGCTCAGATCGTTGGAAAAACGATGCTGCCAATCGGCATACGCCCGGGCGAATCCCATCTGCCCTTCCGTGTTCATGTAGTAGAAATAGCGGGAGTGGTTGTTTGACCATTCCTGGCCCTGGTATTTGATGTCGAGGTGGTCGTAGGTGAGGCCGGCCTGGAGGAAATTCCGCACATTCAGGCGGTGGCTGTACCGCGTAGACAGGCTGAATGTGTATTCATGGCCGCGTTCAATGATGGTTTCCCTCTCCTGGCCATTGCTCAGTTCAAATATGTCGGTGGTAATGGAATGGCCAGTGGCCGAAAGGGTGGTGGTGAGGCGGGCATCGTCGTTGAAATAATGGACATGGGCCAGGCTGGTCACCCCCATGCGGGAGCCAAAATACAGGTCGGTGCCTGAAAAGCCGTATTGGGCATCGTCTCCCTCGCTGTCGAGCATTTCGATGTAGCTGCTGCCACCCAGCCCAAAGAGGGTGATTCGTCCCCGCCGTGTCGGGAAGTTCAGTTTGAAGGACAGGTCCCTGTACTGGGGTACGGCCATCCCCGTGCCAAAGCTAAGCCCCATGGCATGCAATACCTCCATGGTGCTGTATCGGGCATTCACCAGGTAAGATGCGCGGCTGCCGGACGAAAACGGCCCTTCAGCACCCAGTTCAAAGCCGTTAAAGCCCACCTGGGCCATGCGTTCATGCCTTTCGTTGTTGCCGTTGCGCATCTTCAGGTCGAAAGCCCCGGCCAGGGCATTCCCAAACTCGGCAGGGAAGGCTCCGGTATAGAAATCGGAATTGGTCAGCAGGTTGTTGTTCAGCATGCCCACGGGGCCACCTGTTGAGCCCATGCTGCCAAAGTGGTTTGGATTGGGGATCTCCACCCCTTCCAGGCGCCACAGCAAGCCCATGGGCGAATTGCCCCGTATCACGATGTCGTTGCGCTGGTCGGTGGGTGCACTCACCCCGGCAAAGTTGGCGGCCATGCGGGAGGGATCGCCCAGGCTGCCGGCATAGCGCTCGGTTTCCTCTATGGTGAAGGAGCGGGCGCTCACCAGGGCCATTTCATTGATGGGCTGGTCTTTGCGCAGCTCGGGCCGTACCACCACATCGTCCAGTTGGATCACCTTTTCTTCCAGCCTGATGGTGATGACCAGTTCCCGTCCGCTGCTGAGCAGCAGGTTGCGGATCACCGCAGGCTGGTATCCCATCATGCTGACCTGTATGTCCAGGCGGCCCAGGGGGAGTCGTTCCATGCGAAAACGTCCGTCCACATCGGTCGAAGTGCCCTTCAGGGGATCTGTATCCAGCAGGATAATGGTGGCCCCGGGCAGGGGCATTTCGGTCAATGCATCCAGCACCTCGCCGCGAAAGGTCTGGCTGTACTCCCCGGCATGCAGCAGGCTGGGAAAGATCAATAACAGAATCAGCCACATCCGGCGGAGTGGGTATTTTGTAACCGCATGTAATCTCATGGTTAACCAGGTTTTTCAGTGCATGGATTTTGCCACGGGTCAGGGATCAGAAAGCCTGTCGCAATGGATTGGCAAAAATAAAAAAATAATTTTATTATTTTTCGGCAAACATGCTCTTTGTCTACATAAAACAAACCCCTTGATGCTGCTGTCATCGGGTTCAGCTGGCACCATCCCCGCACTATAAACAGATAGCGTTACGCCCATGCAGGCAGAAGCCCTACTCTGCCAAAGCATGCAACTCTTCAGCCAAGGTTGGACCAATTGATTTAAGAATTAAGAGATAGATTTGGCTTCGCCGAAACAGATAAATGCATCCAGGTGCCGGCATTTTTTCCTTTAGAGGCCCTTGATTTTTTACATATACCTCGTGAGGCATATTTAGATTTTCCTAACGACATGCCGGCTGTGCAAATCCATGATGACAAGCAGGTACATGAACCCCCGAGGCATGGGCACGTACGTGATATCCAGTGCCCACACCTGGTTACTGCGCACAATACTGAGGTTGTGTAAAAAGTACGAATATTTGTATCTGGCCGGATCAATGACCGAAGTTCGGGGCTTACAGTATATGGTTTTTATGCGCATGATGCGCATCAGTGACCGTGCCTTGTCCCTGTCCGCTTTAAAACCCATTCGCAGCAGGGCTTTAGACATGCGACGTGTACCCCGCGGGTTGGATCCTCCAAATATAGCTGGTCCATGGCACGCATGATGGCCAGGTCATCGGAGCCAGCCAGATACAAATTTTCTCACGATTTTACTTTTTTAAGTTAGTGTATTAAAAAACTTGTTTTTACCGCGAAATCTTTGTTACCCGACCCAAACATCAAAGGAGTTGCGCTGGTTCGTTAATGAAGCAATTCATTTTTCGTTCATTGCGCAATGAACGTGAAGCTTTCCACATGACGCTACCGGCGGGCAGAGGCACATTGCCTAGTTTTTCCTGGCTGCTTTTCTCTGCCACCAGAAAAAGATCAAGGAGAAGACCAGCATCTGGGTCACAATCTCGGGTATGCCGATAACAAGATCCTTCAGGTCCTCCACCAAAGTCCCTTCAAACAATATGAATTCGGACATGAAAATGGGTGATCCCAATGCAGTCAGTCCGAACATCAGCAAGAACAGCAGCAGCCACCCGCGTTTTTTGTTTATGTAGCTTCCGTAAAAAGGGGCGAGCAGCAGGGCAAGCACCGGACCCCTGAAGACTTGTCCGAAAAACACCAGCAGCACGGCGGGTATGTTTTCAAGGTCGCGCCACAATTCAAATACTTCCATTTCCTGCAGTGCATCGGCATAGCCTGCAATCTGGTAAAACAAAGAACCAATGATCCAATAGGAAACAAGGTGGACAATCCCGAACCTGACGATATAACCCCTTATTTTTAGGAGGGGATGAACCGGACTCTCCAGGCTCTTCTGGCTTTCAGGATCAGCCGGGCCGCTTCTTTTTTGCGAGAGCGCTTCCCATTTAAAAAAGAGCCATACAAAAAGCGACATTTGTGCTGCAACAGCTATCAGCACATACATGTGCTCGGAGAATGATATGGTGGTGTAGATGATTCCCTCAATTGAACCCGGCTGTGGCTCCACTGAGCCGAAAAGTGCCACCCCCCACATGGCTCCGAACAGAATCAGCCGACCTCGCGGGTTTTCAAACAGGGTATGATAAAAGGGATAAAAGACCAGGGCAAAGGCGAGCCCCCGCAGTATTTGTCCGGCTATAGTCATCAAACCAAGGGAACGAAATGGCTCATATAAATCCAGTGCAATCCGCCCGCATTCTGGTAATGAACCCTGGAATGCCAGGAATAAATAACCTATGATGGTGTAGGTAAGCAGGTGTAAAAGGGTAAATTTTCCAAGATAGGGTAACAGCTGAGGTCGTCTGGTTTTTTGCATTTTGTTAATGGTTCATGGTTAAGGATCATACAAAAGTTCTATGTGGACTTAAGGAAAACCATGAATGCGCACTTACATCATAGCCGATAACCCAGCCCGCCTCAGGGGCTTTGCAACCATAAAAAACGCATATTTTTTCAATAATGATTGCTCAAAAATAGAAGAAAAACCGAAACAATGCATGAAAAATGTAAACAGGAACAAGAAGTGCAGTGATTTCGGGAAAATAGACTGCAGTGATTTCGGGAACAGTCCGAGCAGTAAAAATGAGAACAAGAGTGCAGTGACTGTTTTGTAAAAGTAGAGATATTGTCACCAGTTTTCCTTGGTCGAAAAAACAAAAAATCCGAAAAATATCACTGCCTTGCTGAACCCTGATTTCGTAAAGTCCGTCAGTATTCTCTATGTGTTTCAGATAAGTCTCGGGCCGGGATTGGTGCAGTGAAACCCTTATGGCATATACACTTTGTTGAACTAAATCCCTCCGGGATAGCTACTATAAAGACCTTGTTCAATTATTCTGCAATATCCAAAAACAATCATAGTGATCTTGATATAAAAGGCCACTCTTTTCACATTGTTTTCTGTATGTCTCTTGCTCAACTATTTTTACTTTATTTCTCCTGAAAAAAACCACCACCATTTTATAAAAAATAATATACTAAATGCTGGTGTACAGGAGGAACCGCTTCGCTTTCACATGATTTTTTTTCATTCGTCTGTGTGTAATTTCGAACGAAAAAAAATCATGAATATTTGTCTTATGTGGTACTGATTGACCCAGCAATTATAACCCCTCCAATCTTCTGATATTCAGTTTTCCACCATACAAAAACCGTCGATAAGTACATAGCATTTTTTTAACTATGGGATGTAGTTCAACATGGACTCATCGCTGGGCCTTGCAGGCCGCTCAAAGTCCTATTTATTGCCTGCTGGCATTTATTTCAACTCATAACTTGTACTTCTTCCTCCTGCTTCTTCCTTTTTCAATATGTCTTTGCTTATTAAATCATTAATATCCCGGATTGCCGTATCCTTTGAACATTTTGCAATCTTAGCCCATTTTGAGGATGTCAGCTTACCTTCAAATCCGTCCAATATTT
>SLCY01000065.1 GCA_007125585.1 Bacteroidales bacterium | reverse complement strand
TGTAAATATCATCGGAAATCCGAACGTGGGGAAGTCCACGCTCATGAACACCTTGCTGGGGGAGAAGCTCAGCATCATCACTCCGAAGGCGCAGACCACCCGTCACCGTATTTTGGGCATCGCCAATGGCACCGATTACCAGATTGTGTTCTCCGATACACCGGGGATCCTCACGCCCAACTACAAGCTGCAGGAACACATGATGCATTTCGTGAAAAGCGCACTTGAAGATGCCGACCTGTACATTGTACTGACCGACCTGTATGACGAGTTCCGGAACGTGGACATCCTGCAGAAGATCAAAAGATCAGGCATCCCTGTCATGTTATTGGTCAACAAGACCGACCTGGCCAGGGGAGATGAGGCGGTTGGGTTGTGCAAAAAATGGCAGCAGGCCTATCCTGAATGGCATGTTTTGCCTGTTTCTGCGCTGATGGGGTATAATATTGATGCCGTGCTGAACAAAATACTGGCGTTGTTGCCCGTGTCGCCGCCCTTTTATCCCAAGGACGAGCTCACCGATAAGCCGACAAGGTTTTTCGTGGCTGAGACGGTCAGGGAAAAGGTGTTGATGAATTATCACCAGGAGATCCCCTATTCTGTCGAGGTCGCCGTTGATTCTTTTAAGGAGGAAGAGAACATCATACGTGTCCGTTGTATCATTCACGTGGCCCGCGACAGCCAGAAAGGGATCATCATCGGTCACCAGGGGAAAGCCCTCAAAAAGGTGGGCACTGAGGCGCGCAAAAGCCTGGAAACATTTCTGGGGAAGAAAGTCTTTTTGGAGCTCCACGTGAAAGTAAGCAAAAACTGGCGCGAAGATGAAGCGCAGCTGCGGCGCTTCGGATATAAATAATGACCGGTGAACATGACGGGGCAATGTACCATTTTCTGAAACCATGCACCATCCAAACAACCGGCATATTATTTTTGACACTCCGGGTTGCCAGTCCTGAACCCTTAAACTGTTCAACTTTTAAACCCTCCAATAAAAAATATTTCAAAACCACACCAAATCATCGAGTCATGACAAATATCATTGCATTGGTGGGGCGTCCCAACGTCGGCAAATCCACCCTCTTCAACCGTCTTACAAAGAGGCGGATGGCCATTGTCGACCCGACTTCCGGGGTGACCCGTGACCGCCATTACGGCAAGTCAGACTGGAACGGGATGGAGTTTTCAGTGATTGACACCGGAGGGTATGTGGCGGGTTCAGAAGACGTTTTTGAACAGCAGATCCGCGACCAGGTGGAGATTGCCATAGAGGAGGCGAATGTCATCCTCTTCATGGTGGACGTCATGGAAGGGGTCACGCCCATGGACGAAGAGGTCGCCGACATGCTCAGGCGGAGCGACAAGAAATACTTTTTGGTGGCCAACAAAGCCGATAACAGCAAGCTGATCAACCAGGCATCGGTGTTTTATGCGTTGGGGACAGAGGCCGTTTTCCCTGTATCCTCCATCACCGGCAGCGGCACAGGCGAACTCCTTGACGAGGTGGTCAAAGTGCTCAAAAGGTCACCGGATGAAACTACGGAAGAGAACATACCACGGTTCGCCGTCATAGGCAGGCCCAACGTGGGCAAGTCATCCTTTATCAACGTCCTGTTGGGAACCGAAAGAAACATCGTCACCCCGATCCCCGGAACCACTCGCGACACCATTCATTCGCGCTACAACAGATTTGGCTTTGATTTTTACCTGGTCGACACCGCCGGGCTGCGTAAAAAGGGGAAGGTAAGGGAAAATATCGAATTCTATTCGGTGATGCGATCGGTAAGGGCCATAGAGCTCGCCGACGTATGCCTTCTCATGGTGGATGCCACCCTGCCTTTTGAATCGCAGGATCTGAATATCTTCGGGCTCGCTGCAAGGAACAACAAGGGGGTGGTCATACTTGTCAACAAATGGGACCTGGTGGAAAACAAAGACGCACATTCCGGGAAGCGTTTCGTGGGGCACATCAGGGAGCGCATTGCGCCACTGACAGACATCCCCATTCTGTTCACCTCTGTCCTCACAAAGCAGCGGATGTTCAAAGCCATCGAAACAGCGGTTGAAGTTTTCCATAACCGGCAACAAAGAATCTCTACCAGCAAGCTGAACCAGGTGATGCTCCCCATCCTTGAAAAACATCCACCGCCGGCAACCAAAGGCAAATACATCAAAATAAAGTATGTTACCCAGCTTCCTGTCCGTTACCCAAGCTTTGCGTTTTTTTGTAACCTGCCCCAGTATATCAAGGAACCCTATATGCGCTTTGTCGAAAACCAGATACGTGCAAACTGGAACTTTTCAGGGGTTCCCATGAAAGTTTATTTTAGAAAAAAATAGCCTGCATATGGTGAAAGCGGATGCTCCGAGGATCGATAAATGGTTGTGGGCCGTAAGGCTTTTCAAGACCCGCAGCATGGCAACCCAGGCTTGCCGGGCCGGGAAGGTGAAGGTGGACGGCCAGGCTGTTAAACCCTCCCGCGAAGCACAGGCCGGCATGGTCATCACCCTGCAGTCAGGCCCGATCAGGCGAACAGTAAAGGTGGTTGAGTTGCTCAACAGCCGTGTGGGTGCCAAACTGGTAAGCCAGTACATGGAAGACCTCACCCCGGAGGAGGAGTACCGGAAACTGGAGATCATCAAAACCCAGTCTGTCATGCGCCCTTTCAGGAAAGGCCGTCCGACAAAGAAAGAACGGAGGGAGATGGATGACTGGTTTGGATGGGATTCCTGACAGACAGGCGCCATACCACCCCTTCTGAAAAAAATTCCTATATCTTTGCAACGAGCTGAATATTTACACAAAAAAATAACCGCATATGCAAGATCTGAAAAATTATATCGAAGAAAACAGGGAAAGGTTCCTTGAGGAGCTTTTTGAACTTATCCGTATTCCGTCAATAAGCTCAAAAGATGCGCACAAGGATGATATGTATAAAGCGGCGGAATGGGTGAAAGAAAACCTGCTGAAAAAGGGCGCCGACCTTGCGGAGGTCTGCGACACCGAAGGACACCCCGTGGTATACGGTGAAAAAACGATCGATCCCGCGCTGCCCACTGTGATCATTTATGGCCATTACGATGTGCAGCCTGTGGAGCCGCTGGAACTCTGGAAAAGCGAACCGTTTGAACCGGAGATCAGGGAAGAAAAAATATTCGCGCGCGGTGCTGACGACGACAAGGGCCAGATGTTCATGCATTTCGCCGCTTTTGAATACCTGGTCGATACGGGGCAGCTTCCCTGTAACGTGAAATTCATGATCGAGGGGGAAGAGGAGATCGGCTCCCCCAGCCTTGGGAAGTTTCTGGAAGAGAACCGCGAAAAGCTTGCCGGCGATGTGATCCTTGTTTCCGATACAGCCATGCTGGGTGCCGAAACGCCGTCCATCACCACCGGCCTGAGGGGCCTTTCTTTCTGTGAGGTGCATCTGACGGGACCCAACCGTGACCTGCACTCTGGTCTTTACGGTGGCGCCGTGGCCAATCCGGTCAACATCCTGTGTGACATGATCAGCAGCCTCATCGATGAGAACGGACGGATCACCGTCAAAGGCTTTTACGATGACGTGGAAGAGCTCTCCGCCGGGGAAAGAAAGGAGATGGCACGCGCACCTTTTGATGAAGAAGCCTACAAACAGTCAATCGATGTTCAAGAGCTTGCCGGCGAGAAAGGATACACCACGCTCGAAAGGACAGGCATCAGGCCCTCACTCGACGTAAACGGGATCTGGGGGGGTTACACGGAAAAAGGAGCCAAAACGGTGCTCCCCTCCGAGGCACATGCCAAGATATCCATGCGACTGGTGCCACACCAGGACTCCGCCAAGATCACCAGGCTGTTCAAGGAACATTTCGTGTCCATTGCACCCCCTTCCGTAAAAGTTGAAGTGGCGTTCCTTCACGGCGGGGAAGGCTATGTCAGTCCCACCGACACAACGGAATACCAGGCCGCCAGCAAAGCCTACGAAAAAACCTATGGCATCAAACCCGTCCCCTACAGGAGCGGCGGCAGCATCCCGATCATCTCCATGTTCGAACAAATCCTGGGGATCAAATCCATCCTCATGGGATTCGGACTGGAATCAGATGCCATCCACTCACCAAATGAAAATTACCCCCTGTTTCAATTCTTTAAAGGAATGGAAACCATCCCCTATTTCTATAAGTTTTTCGCAGAAATGAAAAAATAAACCAGTCTTTTTTCTTCTCCTGAAAAATAACCTGTGTTCGTGGTCATGACATTAAACACATGTATTAAACAATAAACCATCTCTTATTGGAGGTAACAAGAATTTTTGATCTTTTAGACCGTTATGCCCAACTTTGTCCTGAAAAGGGGGATGCCCTGGCAGGCAAAGACAATGGTGGCTGGAAAATGTATTCAACCCGCGAGTGGATAGATAACAGCCGCCAGGTAAGCTATGGGTTGATGAAGCACCACCAAAGCCTGACAAACCGCTTTCCCCTTCACCGGTGGTCACCGTTGTATGAAAAGTACAACATCCCGGCTGACCTGCTCTCCGGCAACCATTAACGCGCTGAATGAAAGTCTGTTCAAGAAAGACCCATGCAGCGATACACAAGCCAGCGGGAGGGGTTGTCGGTGTAACCGGCACATCCCCGGCCTGGCTTTTTTATACAAATGCTTACCTTTGCTGTTTCGTAAAAAGAATGCATGCCGGACCGGCTGAAACGGAAACCCGTGACCAGGCGTTTCGGATCCCCTTTTCCGGTCGGGCAACCAAAAAGATCCGGATTGTTTAAAACCTTGGCGTGAGCATAACAGATGAAGTTTGGTGTAGTAGTTTTCCCGGGGTCCAATTGTGACCACGACATGATCTATGTCCTGAAAAAAAATCTGGGACAGGAGGTGGTTACCCTTTGGCACAAGGACACGCATTTGCATAACGTGGATATCATCGTGTTGCCCGGCGGCTTCTCTTACGGCGACTATTTGCGCTCCGGGGCCATCGCGCGTTTTTCGCCCATCATGGACCAGGTGATCCGTTTTGCCGGGAGGGGGGGATATGTACTGGGTATCTGCAATGGTTTTCAGATCCTTTGCGAGGCACACCTGTTGCCGGGGGCTCTCCTGCATAATCCCAGCCATCGCTTTATATGCCGCAATGCTTTTATCACCAGCGAAACGGCTGACAGCCTGGTGACCGCTGCCACCGTTCCCGGAAAAGCACTGAAGATCCCCATCGCCCATGGCGAAGGGCGTTATTTCGCTGGCGAAGATGTGCTGAGGCAGATGAACGACAAACAACAGGTCTTGTTCCGCTACTGTGATGAAAACGGCAGGGTGACCCCGGAAGCCAATCCCAACGGCTCTGTGCAAAATATCGCCGGCATCTGCAACGAGGGCCGCAACGTGTTTGGCATGATGCCTCATCCCGAAAGGGCTGCCGACCCGGAGCTTGGCAACGAAGATGGGAAGGCTGTGTTTGAAGGGATATTGCAAACAATACAACCATAGCGTTCCCATGCAACACCTCCTGAAGAATCATTTCAGCACTGTCTTCCCCGAGGCCGGTTGCGACGAGGCCGGGCGGGGCTGTCTGGCCGGACCCGTTGTGGCTGCTGCCGTTATACTGCCCGTGTCGCCCGACCCGTCGCTGTGCGATGGGCTCATGGACTCCAAGCGCCTGTCGGCGAAGGAACGGCAACGCATGCGGGGCCTGGTGCAGACCCATGCCCTCTCTTATGGTGTCGCCAGCGTTGACCACCTGGCCATCGACGAAATAAACATATTAAACGCCAGCATACTGGCCATGCACATGGCCTTAAAGCAGTTAAAGCCGCAGCCCGCCATGATACTGGCAGACGGGAACCGTTTTTCCCCCTATGAAGAGATCCCTCATCACTGCATGGTGAAGGGCGATGCCACGTACCTGTCAATTGCCGCCGCCTCCATACTGGCAAAGACCACCAGGGACGCCTACATGGAGGAGATACACAAGGAGCACCCCCAGTATGGCTGGGACCGCAACAAGGGATATCCCACCCCGGCACATCGTGAAGCCATCGTCCGGTATGGGCTGAGCCCTTATCACCGTCGTTCGTTCCGTTACCGGGTGCAATGGAAGCTGGACCTTGCACCTGCAAAGGCCAAAAAGCCACATTATGAAGAATAACAGCACGAGGGCATGGGCCATCCCCGGCGAAAACCCCGGCAACGGCATCGGGTGTTGAACGCTGATCACAACGAAGGGATGCCGGCGCCTGAGGATGTATAGACCATGGTGAAGGCCACAGAAAATCGTATTTATGGAAGAGATATCACAAAAACATATTGAACAGATAACGAAGGCCACCGGGATCCCGTCATGGGGGGTGTCGAAGACAGCTGGGTTGTTAAGATCGGGTGCCACGGTGCCTTTTATCTCACGCTACAGGAAGGAGGTGACCGGGTCGCTGGATGAGGTCCAGATCACCACCATCCGCGACCTGCTGGCACGCCTGGAGGAACTCGACAAACGCCGGGAAGCTATCCTGGCTTCTGTTGAGGAACAGGGGTTTTTAACGGCGGAGCTCGAACAGGCAATACGTGAGGCTGCGAGCATGTCGGTGTTGGAGGACCTTTATCTCCCCTACCGTCCCAAACGCAGGACAAAAGCTACCATGGCCATAGCCCGCGGCCTGGAGCCCCTGGCGAAGATCATCATGGCCCAGGGCGGCGATGATGCGGCACAAAGGGCACAACCTTTTGTCGACCCGTCGAAGGATGTCCCGACGGTGGAAGATGCTTTGGCAGGGGCCCGCGACATCATTGCCGAATGGGTGAATGAAGACAGCAGGTTGCGCGGACGGCTCCGTCAGCTGATGGAACGTGATGCCATCCTCGTCAGCCGGCCGGCCAAAGGGAAAGAGGAGGAAGGCGACAAATACAAGGCCTGGTTTGACTGGTCTGAAAAGGCACGGGAAGCGCCCTCACATCGTGTTCTGGCCATGCTCAGGGGAGAGAAGGAAGGCTTCCTGAAGTTACAGGTATCTCCTGAAGAGGAGGCGGCACGTGCCGTGCTCGAAAAAATGTACATTAAGAACGATGGGGCGTGCGCACGACAGGTCCTGGCTGCGCTCCATGATGCCTACAAACGTTTGTTGTTGCCCTCTCTCGAAACGGAGTTGCGCAACAAGATGAAAGAGAAGGCCGACAGGAAGGCCATCGAGGTGTTCGGTGACAACCTGCGCCAGCTGCTGCTGGCCCCGCCTTTGGGTCAGAAGCGTATCCTTGCCATCGATCCCGGTTTCAAGACCGGATGCAAGGTGGTCTGCCTCGACGAGGGAGGCAGGTTGCTGCACAATGAGACCATTTATCCGCATCCTCCCGCAGGAAAGAAAGGGCCGGCGATGGCCAAGGTCCATTCACTGGTGGATGCTTACCGTATCGATGCCATCGCCATCGGCAACGGTACGGCGGGCAGGGAGACGGAGCACATGGTGCGCAGGATACGCTTCGACAGGGACGTGATGGCTGTGATGGTCAACGAGAGCGGTGCCTCCGTATATTCAGCCTCTGACGTGGCCAGGGAGGAGTTCCCTGACTATGACGTGACTGTCAGGGGGGCCGTGAGTATCGGCAGGCGGCTGGCCGACCCCCTGGCCGAGCTGGTGAAGATCGACCCGAAGTCTATCGGGGTAGGCCAGTACCAGCACGATGTGGATCAGAAAATGCTGAAGCAGGCACTCGACGATGTGGTGATGAGCTGCGTGAATGCCGTCGGCGTCGAGGCAAACACGGCGAGCAGGCAGCTGCTGACCTATGTGTCAGGCATCGGTCCTGCCCTGGCAGCGTCTATCGTGACATACAGGGATGAAAACGGGCCTGTCAAATCACGCCGGCAACTGCTGGAGATCCCTCGCCTGGGGGCGAAAGCCTTCGAACAATCGGCCGGCTTCATCCGGGTCAACCAATCGGGAAACCCCCTCGACAAAAGCGCTGTGCACCCCGAGAGCTACCCCCTGGTTGAACAGATGGCCCGGGACCTGGGGGCCACCATCCATGATCTGATGACAGACAAAAGGTTGCGGCAACAAATACAGCTTGAAAAATACGTGAACGAACAAACAGGCCTGCCCACACTCAAAGATATCATGCAGGAGCTGACGCGGCCCGGGCGGGACCCCAGGCAATCGTTCGATGTGTTTGAGTTCGACAAAAACATCATGAAGATGGCAGACCTGCGCGAGGGGATGGTGCTGCCCGGCATCGTGACCAACATTACCGCTTTTGGCGCTTTTGTAGACATCGGCGTGCACCAGGACGGACTGGTACATATCAGCCACCTGGCAGGTCGTTTTGTACGCAATCCTGCAGAAATAGTGAAACTGAACCAAAAGGTGAACGTTAAGGTCTTGTCTGTCGACATCGAACGCAAGCGTATCTCGCTGTCAATAAAAGAAGCAGGAGAGCAGCCCTCCTGAATGGCAAAACATGCCCCCCCTCATTAAAGCCAGTATCCGGCAAATCGCCCGGCAAGGATGAAAAGCAACAGGATGCCGAACACCAGCTCCGACAGCCATCCCTTTTTGAGATCATCAAAGAAAATGGCCAGGCTGATGGACAGGGGGATTGCCAACAGGGCATGATGCAGATGAATGTATTCGATCACAAACAAATAAGAGAGCGCAGAAACAAAAAACAACAAAAGCAGCACCCGGACCCTCCTCCTTAGGCGAATGAGCTTGTCGGGCATGTATGCAATGATCAGCCTGGCAATGGACAACAGTGAGAATGCCACAAACCCGAGGATAGAGGCTTTTACATTGATATCCGGGGAATGTTTAAAGATCAGCCATGGCCGAAAGGTGATGGTGAACCTGTGCAGTTGCTCATGCAGCATGTCTGCCATGAAATAATACAATCCGAGGAAAAAAAAGGGGGTGGCGAATCCCAGCAGGGAAGCGACAATTGACCGCATGTTGAGGCGGAAATAAAGGACCATCGAAAATATCAGCAACAAGAAGAACAACAAGGCGGGTAAATAAAAAAGTCCTGCTATGGCGATCAGCATGCCACTGTTGAAGGTTTCTGCCATCCCTTCATGTTCCTGGTATTCCTTCAGGATTTTATTCAGTGCCAAAAGGAGAAACAGATTGGCGAACAGAAGGGGGTGCGGAGCGATCATGCCGGGGGTGCTGCACATAAGGAGCAGGTACAGCAGGCCCGTCAGGGCCGAGTACCTGTCTGTTAACCCGTTTGACGAGGCAATATGGTTTATGAGGACCACCTGTACCATCAACACCAGAAAAGCGATCATCACCCCCGCCAGGGGATGATCAAGGATCAACGGTTTTATCAGGGTGAACAGGGGGGCGTTGGTGGGGGCAAGTACCGACAGGGTCTTTTCTGGACTTACAAATGCATCCAGCCACAATAGCGCACCGCCCAGCAGAAGCAACAAGGGGGTGTACCAGTAAACTTTTCTGAACACGTTATGCAGCATGAAGGGTGTTTGTCAGGTTCTCTTCAACAGGTCTTTGCCAATATCGCGGCGATAATATTTTCCTTTAAAATCTATGACGCGGGCGTTGTTATACGCACTGGCCCTGGCGTCGTCCAGGTTGCCGGCCAGCGAGGTGACGGCGATGACCCTTCCGCCATTGGTCAGCAGCCTGTCGTTGTCTTGTTTGACCCCGGCATAAAAAAGCCTGGCCCCTGACACCTGGCCGATGCCGGATATTTCAAACCCCTTGTCATACTCACCGGGGTAACCACCGCTGGTGAGCATTACTGTTAAAGCATATTGAGGAGATATACGTATTTCATATTCCTGCAGATTCCCGCGGCAGGCAGCTTCCATCAACTCCACCAGGTCGGAGTCCATGCGCGGGATCATCACTTCCGCCTCCGGATCGCCCATGCGGATGTTGTATTCGATGACGTAAGGGTCGGTGTCGACCACCATCAGGCCAAAATAAAGAAATCCGCAGTAGGAAATCTTTTCTTTTTTCAATCCGTTGATGGTGGGTATGATGATGCGTTGTTCGATCTTCTCCATGAGTTGATTGTCGGCGAATGGTACCGGGCTTACTGCGCCCATACCGCCGGTGTTGGCCCCGGTGTCTTTCTCGCCGACCCTTTTATAGTCTTTGGCCGAGGGGAGTATCTTGTATGTGTTGCCATCGGTTAATATGAAAGCGGAGATCTCCCTGCCCTTTAAAAACGCTTCAATGACCACGGTGCTGGAGGCTTCTCCAAAGAGGCCGTCACACAACATCTCTTTCAGTGTTCTTTCGGCTTCGTCGCGGTGGCTGCATATAACAACCCCTTTGCCCGCCGCAAGGCCGTCAGCCTTCAAAACGTAAGGCGGGGTCATGGTGTTGATGAAATCAAGTCCTTCCTGCACGGTATCGCATGTGAAGGCGCGATAGGCGGCTGTCGGGATATGATGGCGCTGCATGAATGCTTTCGCAAAGGCTTTGCTGCCTTCCAGCCGGGCACCGTCAGCGCCCGGCCCGACAAACAGGATGTGTTTAAGCTCCTCACGGGTGGCAAAGTGATCCCCCAGGCCTTTCACCAAAGGTTCCTCAGGGCCTGCCACCACCATGTCCACATCGTTGTCGAGCGCAAAGCCGGCAATGGCCTCCGCATCACGAATGTCCAGACCCGTATTCTCGCCGTGCATTGCCGTGCCGGCATTTCCGGGTGCAACAAACAACTTCCGGCACAGGGGGCTGCCTGAGATCTTCCATGCCAGGGCATGCTCCCTGCCCCCGGCACCTAATAGCAGGATGTTCATCTCTTGGTTTATGTTCCGGTGTTTTACAAATTATGACCTGGTTGCCGCTTCCAGCATGTTTATTGATCCGGATCCATGCCCGCACCAACCTTGACGTACATCAAAATTAATCAAAAATCCGCCATGAACGGAACCCATTATTTGCTAATTTTGCGAAAAATCAAAACAATATAAAAAAATCGAACGCAGGAGGACTTCCCATGGAGGAAAAAATGCCAACACAAATATTCTCTGAGATCGGCGACCTGGAGAGTGTCATCATCCACTCGCCCGGCAATGAGGTGGAGAACATGACGCCCGACAATGCAGAAAGGGCGTTATACAGTGATATTCTGAACCTTTGCGTGGCACGTGCTGAATACAACCAGTTCAAGGGGGTGCTTGAAAAAGTCACACAGACCCTGGAGGTCAAAGACCTTCTTGCCCGGGTCCTGAAAAATGAGAAGGTGAAACAGGGGCTGGTAGAGAAGGTTTGCAAGTACGAAGGTGCTGAGTCCGTCTGTGAGCACCTGTTTTCACTGGACGGTAATGCCCTTGCCAGCGCACTGATCGAAGGGGTGCCCAAGCATAAAAACACGCTGAGCAATTTCCTCAACAAGGAGCGCTTTGCCCTGAAGCCCCTCCATAACTTTTTCTTTACCAGGGATGCAGCCATAACTGTTTACGACAGTGTTTTCGTGGGGGCCATGGCATCGCCGGTGCGGCTGCGTGAAAGCATCATCATGGAATCCATCTTTGACTTCCATCCCCTGTTCAGCACAAAGACCATCAACGCAATGTCGGGCGATACGTACAACGCGACCATTTCGATAGAAGGCGGCGATGTGCTGGTGGCCCGCGATGATGTGCTGATCTGTGGCATCGGCTCAAGAACTACATCCCAGGGGGTGGACTTCCTTTTACAGCATCTGAAGAAGAAAAACGAAAAGCAGCATATCCTGGTGCAGGAGCTGCCGATGACACCGGAATCCTTCATCCACCTGGACATGGTGTTCACCCTGCTCGACAGGGACATCTGTATGATCTATGAGCCGATCATCATGAAGATGAACAAATACCAGACGGTACATATCTATGCTGAAGGTGGCAGGGTGCAATATATCCGTGAGGTAAAGAACCTGCCCGAGGCGCTGCAGAAGCTTGGCATGGACCTGGAGCCGGTTTTATGCGGCGGCAGTGATGATCAGTGGCTCCAGGAGCGCGAGCAATGGCACAGTGGGGCCAACTTCTTTGCCGTGGGGCCGGGGAAGATCATCGGCTATGCCCGCAATGTCCACACCATTAAAGCCCTGGAAAAGGCCGGTTTTGATGTGATCAGGGCAAAAGATGTACTGAAAGGGCGTATTGACCTGAACGGCCACAACCGTTATGTGGTCACCATCGAAGGGTCGGAGTTGCCGCGCGGCGGCGGTGGTGCACGTTGTATGACGATGCCGGTAAGCAGGAAGGAGCTTTATTGATTGGGTTTTTCTCTTTTGGAAGGCAACAGGAAGCAGGAAGCAAGAAATTGAAAGGGCTGTTGGGGAGGATGCATCCGTTCTTTGTAAGAAGCAGTGACCAACAGGTGCATGGTATGGAGGCAGAGAGGTAGGAGGATGGAAAAAGGAATGTTAGAGAAGGGGTTCTGGAAGTTGAAACATGAACTAAATGAAAAATGATAGAGCAGTTTGGTTGATCATGGTTTTCACCATGACATTTGTTGCCTGCGGCCCGGGGCATCAACCGGATATCAATGTTGAACAGGCGCACAATCCTGACGCGCAAAAGATCCTGGCCCCTGGCCTGGGCACCATTGGGGTGATCAGGGACGGTGCTGTCCATGTTTATTATCCGGATGAGGGGGGGCAATGGCATCGCGATGAAGCATCACGTTTCCGTATCCCCCAAAAAAACCGTGGGGTGCTCGCCATGGGCAATGGTGTCCTTGGCGTGGTGCAAAAAGGGCGGATCAACTTCTACCGTATGGATGAACAAAACCAGTGGCAGCAAGAAGAGGCCTATACATTTGAGCTTCCACGCCGTTACGACAGGCTGGTGGCCATGAAGATGCCACGGGGTCCGGGTGCCGTTGGCATAGAGTCTGACGGGATGATCCGTTTCTCTTATTTCGATAATATGGAATGGCAGACGGAGCCATGGGCCACTTTTGTTGTGCCGGGGGGGATCACAGGCTGCTATGCCATGGGCGACATGACCATGGCGGTGACAGATGGTCAGAAGCTTGGTCTTTACTACCTTGTGCCGGAAGAGGGATGGGAGTTCATGGACCATGACGCTTTTGTGCTCCTGCTTCCGGATGCCCATGATGGCATCATCCCGCTCGATCATCACTCCATTGCGGTGTTGAAAGGTGATGGCCTTCATTTTTTCCAGCTTGACATTGAGAATGACAGGTGGCTGTCATTGCCCAGGCTACATTTCGAGCTGCCCTGGTGACACGCTGCCATTTTCCTGCAGGGTCTCGGCCAGGGCTTTTGATGTAAACCCCTTGTTGTGATTGGCCAGGTCTTCCGGTGTTCCCTGCGCCACGATAAGTCCGCCTCGCCGCCCCCCTTCCGGGCCCAGGTCGATGATGTGGTCGGCCACCTTGATCACATCCATGTTGTGTTCAATAATCAGCACTGTGTTGCCCCTGTCGACCAGCTTCCTGATCACTTCCATCAGCACCCGCACATCCTCGAAATGCAGGCCCGTGGTTGGCTCATCGAGGATATACAGTGTTTTCCCGGTGTCACGGCGCGACAGCTCGGCTGACAGTTTTACCCGTTGCGCCTCCCCGCCGGAGAGCGTGGTGCTGCTTTGCCCCAGGTTGATATATCCCAGGCCAACATCTTCGAGTGTTCTCAGCTTTGCCACGATGGATGGGATGTGTTCAAAGAATTCCACGGCGTAGCTGATGCTCATGTCCAGCACATCGTTGATGCTTTTGCCTTTGTATCGCACTTCGAGGGTTTCGCGGTTATACCTTTTTCCCTGGCATGTTTCGCATTGCACGTACACATCCGGGAGGAAGTTCATCTCAATCACCCGGACGCCGCCGCCCTGGCATGTCTCACAGCGGCCACCCTTCACGTTGAAAGAGAAGCGGCCGGGCTTGTAGCCGCGCACCTGCGACTCGGGCAGGGAGGCGAAGAGCTTTCTTATCTCGTCAAACATCTTGGTATAGGTGGCCGGATTGGAGCGGGGGGTGCGCCCGATAGGCGACTGATCCACCTCTATCACCTTGTCGAGGTGTATCATCCCTTCAATACGGTCGTAGGGGAGTGCCGGCTTCTCCGAACGGTAGAAATGTTTGCTCAACACCGGGTAGAGTGTTTCGTTGATCAGGGATGATTTGCCGCTGCCCGACACCCCGGTGACACACACCAGCTTGCCCAACGGCAATATCAGGTCTGCTGACTGCAGGTTGTTGCCGCGTGCGCCATACAGGATAAGGTTCCGGCCGCTTCCCTGGCGGCGTTTCAAAGGCACAGGCACCTCCTTCCTGCCCCTGAGGTACTCTGCCGTAACGGAAGCTTGTTGCATCAGCTGGAGGGGTGTTCCTGAAGCCACCACCTCTCCCCCTCCGGCACCGGCACCGGGACCCATGTCCACCACATGGTCGGCGGCCAATATCATGTCCCTGTCATGCTCCACCACGATGACGGAGTTTCCGATATCGCGCAGGTCTTTCAGCGCATTGATCAGGCGGTGGTTGTCGCGCTGGTGCAGGCCGATGCTTGGCTCGTCGAGGATATATAGCACGCCCGTCAGCTGAGAGCCGATCTGGGTGGCCAGGCGGATGCGCTGACTTTCCCCGCCCGACAGGCTGCGCGCCGGCCGGTTCAGGGAAAGGTAGTCGAGGCCCACATTCAGTAAAAAGCCCAGGCGTAAGCTTAACTCCCTCAGGATCTCAGAGGCAATACGGCGGCGACGGTCATCCAGGCGGCTGCCCAGATGGTCCATATGCTCCTTCAGACGCAAGAGGTCCATCTCCGCATAAGCGGCGATGTTCTTATCATCAACAAAGAAATGCAAAGCCTCCCTGTTCAGGCGCTGGCCAGAGCATTCAGGACAGCTTTTCTGCCGCATGAAGCTGGCGGCCCATCGCCGTAACGAGCCCGAGGGACTGTCGCTGAACTGGTTCCTGATAAAATGGACAATGCCTTCAAAGTTCAGGGCATATGTGTTGGTCACCCCCAGGCTCTCGTGCTTCACCTTAAACACTTCATCGGAGCCATACAAGATGGTGTTGATCGCCTCTTCGCTGAGTTCTTCAATGGGCGTATCCAGGTCAAAGCCATACTTTAGGCCAATGGCTTCCATCTGCCGGGTAATCCATGCATTGCCCGATCTGGCAATGGGTGCGATACCACCTTTTCGTATGGATAATCCGGGGTCAGGGATGATTTTGGAAAGGTCCATCTCGCTGATGGTACCCAGGCCGTTGCAGTTGGGACAGGCGCCATAGGGTGAGTTGAATGAGAAGGAGTTTGGCTCCGGATCCTTATAGGCCACCCCTGAGTGCGGGCACATCAGGTTCTTGCTGAAGTGATGCACGCTGCCGTCCTGCTCATCTACCACCATTACCATGCCCTTGCCGTATCTCAGTGCCGTTTGCAGGGATGCTGCCATGTGTTTGCGTCGCTTCACGTCAACAACCAAACGGTCGATCACCGTTTCGATATCATGCACCTTGTACCTGTCGAGCTTCATGCCAGGCACCAGCTCCCTGATCTCACCATCTGTCCTGACCCTCAGAAACCCTTGTTTCCTGACCTGCTCAAAGAGTTCCCTGTAGTGGCCTTTTCGGCCTTTTACCAGCGGGGCCAGCAACAGCAACTTCTTGCCGGTAAAGCGCTCCATCAACAGATCAAGGATCTGCCGTTCCGTGTAGCGCACCATCTTTTTTCCGGTCACATGGGAGCGTGCTTCGCCGATACGGGCGAAAAGCAAGCGGAGGAAGTCATAGATCTCTGTGATGGTACCCACGGTAGAGCGAGGGTTCCGCCCGGAAGATTTCTGTTCAATGCTGATCACCGGGTTGAGCCCGGTGACCTTGTCCACGTCGGGGCGCTCCAAAGTCCCAAGAAACTGGCGGGCGTAAGAGGTAAAGGTCTCAATATACCGGCGTTGCCCCTCGGCATAGATGGTGTCGAAGGCCAGCGACGACTTGCCGCTGCCACTGAGACCGGTGATCACGGTAAGCCGGTTGCGGGGGATCACCACATCGATGTCCTTCAGGTTGTGCTCCCGGGCACCAAAAACCTCCAGGTTTTCCGAATATGTCCTTGTCGCTGCTTCCTGCATTTGAAAAAAAACGAATCTGCAAAGGTACGGCTATTTTACATAATGAGCCAGTATGCTGATGTGTCAATTAAGGAAAGCGGCTGATTGCAAAAAAAATGATTGATCAATATAGGATGTTGCGGTTGAATATCGACGGATCATTCAAGAAGAAAGAAAAAAATAAAATATTAAGGATGAAAAATGGCCGTTTGATTGTATATGTGGATAAATTCGTAATTTTGAGCGTTATTCATCCATCTGCTCACATTAGCAACGGTTGTTATGAGAGGCATTGTTTTGGCCGGTGGTGCCGGCACGCGGTTATTCCCCATCACCATGGCAATGAGCAAGCAGCTCATGCCGGTGTATGACAAGCCCATGATCTATTATCCCCTTTCGGTCCTCTTGATGGCGGGGATCCGTGAGATCCTGGTGATCAGCACCCCGCAAGATGTGCCCCACTTCGAAAGGCTGCTTGGCGATGGCAGCCGTATCGGTTGCCGCTTTCATTATGCCGTCCAGGAGGAGCCCAAAGGGTTGGCACAGGCTTTTTTGATCGGGGAGGATTTCATCGGCCATGAAAAGGTGGCTCTGGTGCTGGGCGACAACATCTTTTACGGCACCGGGCTTTGGGACATGCTTGCTGAGAATTGCGACCCTGATGGCGGGATGGTTTTCGCCTATCATGTTTCCAACCCTTCACGTTATGGCGTGGTGGAGTTTGATGACGAGCTGAATGCTGTCAGCATCGAAGAGAAGCCCGAAAATCCCAGGTCGAACTATGCGGTGCCGGGATTATATTTTTATGACAACACGGTGACAGAGGTTGCCAGAAGTATCCGGCCCAGTGCCCGTGGAGAATATGAGATCACCGATGTGAACAGGCACTACCTTGAACGGGGGAAGCTCAGGGTGGGCATCATGAGCCGCGGGACCGCCTGGCTTGATACGGGCACCTTTGAATCATTGATCCAGGCAGCCCAGTTTGTGGAGGTCATTGAACGTCGCCAGGGGCTGAAGATCGGCTGCATCGAAGAGGTGGCATACAGGAAAGGCTTCATTGATGCGGCACAGCTGGAGCGCATCGCCCGGCCGCTGATGAAGAGCGGCTATGGCGAATACCTGATGCGCATCGCCGGTGAATAGATCAACGAAAAGCGACTTTTGGCTTTTGACCATTTCCGGGTCCTTCAGCCGGCCACTCCGAGCCGCAAGCTGCATGGGCCAACCGTAACCTGAACAATGATAACCAAAAAAAACAGATCATGGCATGGACCAGTACCTTGAAATGATATCCGCCCACATGGAGGACATACCCTTGTCAGGGGAGCCAAAAAATCTCTACGAGCCCGTTGCTTATAGTCTTGAAAACGGCGGGAAGCGTATCCGGCCGCTTATGACCCTGCTGGCCTGCGACATGTTTGGGGGAGATGTCAAAGCAGCCATTTACCCGGCAATTGGCATGGAATTGTTTCACAACTTCACCTTGATGCACGACGACATCATGGACAATGCCCCTTTGCGGCGTAACCAGCCTGCGGTACATGCAAAATGGGGCATCAATACTGCCATCCTGTCGGGGGATGCCCTCTTTGCGCTGGCCGGAAAATATGTCAGCAACGTACCTGACAGGATGTTGCGCCCTATTTTTGACCTCTACCATAAAACAGTCATTGAGGTATGTGAAGGACAACAATACGATATGGATTTTGAATCGAAAGAGTCTGTTTCAACCGATGAATACATCGACATGATACGGTTGAAAACGGCCGTTTTGCCGGCGGCATGCCTGAAAGCGGGGGCCATTATTGCAGCTGCATCGGTGGAAGACCAGGAAAAGATTTACCGTTACGGCGAATTTATCGGCATTGCTTTCCAGCTGCGCGACGACTGGCTGGATGTGTTTGGTGACGCATCCCTTGTTGGCAAACAAACCGGGGGTGATATCATCGCCAACAAAAAGACATGGCTTTATATCCAGGCCATGGAAATGGGCAACGAAAGGCAGCGGCACACATTGACAGAAGCATTCAACAACATGATCAGCGACAACAATGAAAAGGTCGGTGTTGTGAAGGACATCTATGACAGGCTCGGGATCAGCGACATGGCACAGGAAAACATGAGGACGTATTATGCCCGCGCTTTTGACCACCTCGAGGACATCATCGTTCCCGAAGCGCGCAAGGTGAACCTCAAGGAGTTGGCAAGGGGTCTGTTTGACCGTAAAAAGTAGCGGGTGGTGAACGGTTTGTTGTGCCCACCATCCGTCACCCGCTGATTGATCAGCTGGTGTTCAGGATTCTCCGGGGAACCCCTTGCCACCGATACCCGGAATTTTTTAGTTCAGGTGTTGTTTTACCACTTCGACCACCTCCGGCAGGTCCATCCCCAGGTCTTTCAGGTGTTCGAGGGTAGGGATGCCCTCTTTTGACCATCCACGCCGTTTGTAAACGGCATCTACCAGCTTTTCATAGCGGCCTTCGCGGTATTTGCGGAGCGCGGCGAGTTTTTCTTCCACCGGCTTGCCTTCGGGATCAAAGCCAGCCTCTTCTTTCAGTTGCTTGTCGTAACGGTCGGCGCGCGACCTGTATTCTTCAGCGGTAACCGGGCCGGCGGCACGATAGGGTTGCGCATCGTGTATGCGTGTGCCATACCCGCGGCGCAGGTTAAACACGCGCTGGAAGTTATAGACCCGCTCGCTTTGGCGGATCAGTTCTTCCTTGTCGAAAGGTTTTCCGGTGACTCCTTTGTAGATGGCCACATAGTTGTCGACATGCTCAGGGATCTTGTGCGGCTCATCGGCTTCCACGTTACTTTCCGGCACCACGTCGTTCCAGCAGAGTTTGCATAAACCTTGCAGGCCAAACCAGGTACGGAACATCGGCATATAGTGCAATGCATCCGCCTTGTCCTCAAATGAGGGGATCTGGTTGTTGACCATATCCATAAAGATCAGCCAGGCCTCGTCGTGCTGGGGGCCCTTGTTGGTCATGGCGTACCCGCCCTGTTGTGCGAGCGACTCTTTCGATACGTACTGAGAGTATTCGAGCCCTTTGTTCTCCATGGCAATGTCTTGCAGGAATTTCGGGTCGCCCCAGCCTTTTTCGCCAAACATCTCTTTCATCTTGCGGACGCCCAGTCCGGCCACCTTTCCGAAGCCTTCGCCCCGGGCAAGCTGATGCAGCAGCTCCAGCGAGTCTTCCTCGTTGCCAAAGACAAGCTCCAGGCCACCGGTACGTTCCTTGTTCAGGATCCCGTTCTCGTAGCATTCCATGATAAAGGCCACGATGGTACCCCAGGTGATGGTACAGATGCCATAGGTGTCGCAATAGAAGTTGGCTTCGATGATGTACTCGGGATTAAAAATGCCCAGGTTGGCACCCAGTCCGGCCGCGTTCTCATATTCCGGGCCGTCGACGATCACCTTTTGTCCTTTATAGGGGCCGGTTTTCAACGGGAAATTGTCTACCCCTTTGGCGCACGACATGTTGCAGCCGATCCAGCACCCGTCAAACACGCCCTGGGTAAAATACTTGTCCCTGAAAATATCGGAATGGATCCTGGAGCCAAGGTCGTGGCTTCCATATTTGAAGTTATGAACAGGCAGGAGGTCGTAGTCCTGCATCACGTTCACGATGTTGGCAGTGCCTTTCTTGCGCATCTGGCACTGTTGATCGTCAAGTTCGCGCATCTCGCGGTTAAAGCGCTTGCCCCGCTCACGGATCACTTCCATGTCGGCCACGTTGTTCAGGTTGCCTTTCACCCCTTCGATGCGGGAAACGATGGCTTTGATCTTCTTGTCGCGCATCACGGTACCGATGCCGCCGCGTCCTGCCTGCTTGAAACGGATCTTCTGACGCTTGACGTCATAAAACGTAAAGTTGATCATCCCGATAAGGGAGTTTTCAGCCGCAGCACCCGTCGAGACGATGCCGATGTTCTTTGCATCCTTCTCATCCTCCGCAAACATCTCTGTAAGCTCCTCGGCAAGGATATGTGAATCAACCGAAAGGCCGGGATCTTCAAAGATCTCTATCTTTTCATCCTTGCCGTCGATATAGATGATGATGTCTTTTTCTGCTTTGCCCTGCAACTCAAGGGCATCGTAGCCAGAGAACTTCAGGAAGGGGCCAAAAAAGCCTCCCACATTGGAGTCCATGACCGAATCGGTTTGGGGCGACAATGAAACGATGAGAGACTTCCCGGCGCCCGAGTACTGGGTGATGCCGGCAATGGGGCCGGGCGAGATGATGATTTCGTTCTCCGGGTCGTTCCATTTGGTTTCCGGGGTGGTGGCGTCCCACAACAGGCGCAAACCATAACCCTTCCCGCCGATAAACTTTTCCTTCATCTGGGCAGGCACATCTTTCTCTTTGACTTCATTGCTGCCCACATTGATGTACAGGATCTTATCAGTATACCCCCTGTGCAGCGGTGTTTTCTGATAATCCAACGCCTTCAGGATTTTTCGCTTTGATTTTAATTCCGTAATGTTCATATATGCTCCCTTTTTTTTAATGGTTTGGTCTCAATGCCAACAAAACTACAAAATTAAAACAATCGCCCGGCAAAATCACATTGTTAATTGTTTTTTAATTCACAACCCTTATATCTAAAACACATTTTATTTTGACCTGGCTTCACATTTATTGAAATAAAAGCACCGGGATTTCCAATGATCTTGTTGTAAGTTCTTATTCAGGTAACTCACCCATAACATGTATGGGCTTAATGTGGTATTGCCAGAAACCGGACAGTCAAAGCGAGTATGGTTGCAAATGAAACCGGGACAGGCCATGTTGATTGGTATTGTTACGGAGCATTTTTAGTCAGGGTGTCGCAAAGCGGGAGTCAAGAAAAAGTCCACGCAAGCTGATTCATCTCATGGAATCAGCCTTTGATAAGCATATGGCGGGCTTCCCGCAATCAGATGATATTGCCATGATGGTGAAGGCGTTCATGGGTTGCGTCAGATGAAGATCCCGGGGGATGAATGTACTAAAGTACTGCTATTAAACATTGGTCTCGAAGTCAAATCCGATCTGGGTATATATTTCAGTAATCTCATTCATGGCTGTCTTTAATGATGCTTTTTCAATTTTGCTTAATGCATCCACAAACAAAAGATTGTCAGGGGGTTCATTTGCCAGGATCTTTGCCGATTGCAACCTTAACCTTAAATACATCAGGAATTCATAAGCGTTTATGATCTCTTCTACAAATGATGGATTGATCTTTTCTGATTTAGTGATGGCCCTGAGCCTGTAAACCGTATTTGTTTCACTCAACTTGTTTTTCAATGCATACACACGGGCAAAGCCAACGAAAGGCAGCATGGCTCTTTTTAAATCGATCGTTTCCTGCTTTTCTGAATAAGCAACTGGTTTCGTGCGACGCACAGACTGAGCAAGATGAGAGAAGAATACGGCTTTGGCATCTGTTGTTTTCTTAATTTCATCTTTTAGTTCGTCTACAAGCGATGGCTCGCCATAAACAAAGCGCATGTCAAAAAAGATAGAAGTATCCAGGATACTCTCTGGATCGCTGTCTTCCACCCATTCCTTAAAATATTCTTTCCATTTCGACACTGGCTGGCACCACTTCGGATTACTGGCCATCACTTTGCCTTTACAAAATTCATAACCGATCTCATTCAGCCAATTATTTATTTTTTGGGCTAGCTCAAGAAAATATGCATGCACTTGTTCTGTGTGCTGACCCTGGAAAATGATGGCATTATCCTGGTCGGTTTTCAGGGTTTGTTCCTCCCTCCCATCGCTACCTAATGCAACAAATGCAAATTTTACCGGAGGCGGACCTGTTTTCTCAATAAGCAGTTCAATAACACGGTTCGCAATTGCATCAGAAACAACGGTTGATATCCGTGCAACATTTCTACAATGTGAATCGGAACTAAGCAGCAATGACAATATACCGGGCAATTTATCATACAACCCCTGGAGTTGGCCGATCAACTCCGCCTTTTCTATTTTTCTCACCAAAAGCATGGATACATTTTGCTGAGCCTCACAAAGATCCTTTTTTATTATATAACCTGTTGTTTGAAGTTGTCCATTTTTTACGGCCAAATATTCAGTACCCTCTTGTTCCATGAGCAACAAAGCTTCAAAGAGCAACACCTTCTCATTCACAAAAGGCACAGGGGATCTCATCATAGTGAACACCTTTCGGTTTTGATCCGCATCATTGCTTAATGCATCCATAATAAAGGCATCAGAAGAAAAAACCCCAACAATATCTTTTGTGTTTTTGGTCACGAAAAGCAGGTCTGTTTGTTTTCGCACCATCAAATTACCAGCATCATTAATTGACATATCCATGTCAATTAATTCCGGTTCACGCAGAAAATGATTTACTGAAGAATTCATGATTGTCAGAGCAGTTCTTAGCTCTTCTTCAAGCATCTGTTCAGATTTGTCGCGCAGTAAATGTCTTGTTACTTCTTTAATGATGAAGATAAAACCACGTTTGTCACTAATCTCTATGTTTGATATTGTAATCACAACGCCAACTTCTTTACCGTTTTTTGTGCGGAGCATCGCTTCTGCATTCTGGCTTTGATCAACACGCTCACAAAAATCGGCAACAGATTCATCCTGAATGACAAACAGATCATCCATTCCCTTTTTCAAAAGTTCCTCCTCTGAATATCCTGTCTGTCGCAGAATGGGTTGATTGAAATAGATCAACTTCCCATCCAACCACATCAAAGTGCTTTCAGAGGAAGCCTCTACGAGCATCTTATACTTCAACTGTGATTGTTTGAGTTCCTTCTCGGCATCAATCCGACTGTTTTCAATAATGAGGCTCTGCCTGGCGATATAAAAAACGATGATGGCGATCAGCAATATAATGAGTAGGGTTATGCGGACAAGTCTGCCCCCGATTGCTTTCATTTCCTCATTCACGTCTTCGAGATATATGCCTGTACCAACAACCCAACCCCAGGGTTCAAACCCTTTGACAAAAGAGAGTTTGGGAACAATTCGCGTACTGTCATCCTTCCATTGCCAATAATAATCGATATAACCTTCCCCGCTATCCTCTACTTTTCTGACTGCTTCATAAAAAAGCCTGGTGCCTTCCGGGTCAGTGTAATCAGAAATGTCCGTTCCATTGAGATCAGGTCGAAACGGGTGCATGATCATTTCAGGGACCATATTGGTGATCCAGAAATAATCCTTCCCTTCATCCCCATAACGAATATACTTTATCCTGTTAAGGGCCATCTCTTTGGCCATTTCTTCCGTCAGGTTTTGCCTTTCAATTTCGAGATAGTATTCATCAATGACGCTCAGAGCAGAGTTGGTCAACTCCATGATCATCTCTTTTTTCCGATCCATAAATCCTCTTTCCACCATGGGGAGAAGGATGAGATAGAAGGAAAAAACAAATAGTACGATGATCAAGATCGCGGGTACTATTATTTTTATGAAAAATACATCTCTCATGGGATGAGATTTACTTGATTCTTAATGCATGGAGTTCGTAACTTTCCGTGTCGAATATTGCCACACCGTTTCTATTCCGGCCAGAAGCCAACGAAGGCAACCCAATAAATGTCTCTGCTTTGTGTAACCTCTTTTTTTTAAAGCTGTATTCACGGAAACCCTGCATGTTGATCACTTCAAAACCTTCTTTATGCATATGTCCGGCAAAGGACAATTTACAATTATTTTCCCGCATAAACAAGAAATGCATTCTGTAGTCATAGATGTCATCGATTCTTTTTCGCAAAGAACCTGATACATCAGGATAAAGAAAATGAGTTAATAGGATATTGTAACCATCGACCTGAAGCACATGGTATTCGGGCAACGCCTGTAAATAACGCATATTTTCATCGGTCAGTTCGGGGATTATCTCTTTCTCATAAAACCATATTTTCTCTTTCATCAATTCCATCCGGTTTGCAATGTCCAAACTGAACCAATCGTTGGGATAGTCAATGCCGGCATTAAATTCCGGGATTCGCCCTGCTGAAAAAAGATCGTGATTGCCGGGGACTACGACAGTGCAATGAGCCCTCACCATGTCAATGCAGGCATTGGCATCTTTGGTGTCACCATAGGGATAATAAGGATTACTGAATCCGATAATATCGCCCAGGCAAACGATCTGATCGCAGTGCTCTTTATACAAAAGGGTCAGGCCTTTTTGCAAAGAGACGATGTCCTCATGAATGTCTGAAATAAGCCCCAGCTTCATTTGCTATATCTATTGCCTTATCAAACTTTACAGAAACAAATAAACCCCAAGTAATAAACGCAGGTTATTCACTGTTTCGGTGTTCAACGGAATACCCTTACTGTTTTCAGAAAGATTTACTGCACCAAAGGCCGCACCGGTATATTCACATTCGAAGGCAAATCGTGCTCTGCCTGAGTTGATGATCAGTCGTGGCGCGATGCGGTAAAGTGATCCGATATCCGTTCCAAATCCGGTTACAGCAGTTCCTTCAATCAGTTTATTGGTTGCACCCATATTTTCGGATCTGGCAAGGAAAAGGCCAAGCTGTAATGTTTGACCATTGGTATGCATGTCGACCCAGTAAGTTTGTGTACGTATGGGTGCATATTCTACAAATCCTTTAGACTCATCAACAATTTTACTGACCCCATAACCCCCAATCTGCAACAGATCTGTGAGGTTTTGCCCCATCAGGTATTGGATCTTGATGGTAAGGGGCTGAAAGGTTGCCTTTGCAAAACCCATGTAGGAGAGGCCAGCTACTGTGGCATCCGTGATATGGTTATTCGTTGTAATGAGTTCCGGGACAATTTCTTTGTATGCAATACCTCCACCGAAAATGAATTGCGGCATGGACTCTTTTTTGTTGAAATGATAGTGTAACTGCAGATGCAGGTCGGGCATGGCTGCATTGCGCAAATAGGAAGAGCTTCGTCCGGCGGGACCAACGCTGGCAAAGTCTCGTTGCGACAAGGCAGCGGCAATGATTCTGAAATCACCTGCTTTTTGGGTTATGCGTATCTGCGGGTTTCTCGAGAATGGCTGAAAAGGGCATCCGGTGTTAAATGAAACAACATGAGGAAAAGAAAATGGCAGCAACAGGGGGTTCCAAAACTGTCCGAACAAAGCCTCTGATTGGTTGCGTTCAAACCTTACGAAAGCATGACGCAACCTAAACCCGTTAATGTCTGACTCGATATTCCCAAAAAAGGCACCTTCCACATGACCGGTAGTCCTGAATCCGAAAAAATCGGGTGCTGTAACCGTAAAGTTCAGGCGGGTTTGGATCGCCAAAAAATTAAAACTCGATGCATCATGAATGTCCTTGTTACCCTCATCATATGCAGGTTTTTTTGGCCAAAGCAGGAAATGTCCTTCCCTGATGGATTCTGTCTGGCGAGTATCATAGAAAAAGTCACTTTTGATGAAGCCTCCATATGTGATCCCAAAACCGTTGTCATCTTCTTCAATTGCCATTAAAAAACAGGGGGTTGTCAGGAGAGCAAGCAATAAAAATATTTTTCTCTTCATCATGGAACATTTTTTTGATGGTTTGACGATGCGTTCAGTTTCTGTCGGGCGGAAAAAGTTTTCTGAAAAAGCTTTGTTTTTCAGGTGGTTCCCCAAAAAGAATGTTCATATTATTTTTGGCTGCATGATTCTCCTCCCACAACTCCAAGGCTTTAGCATAGTATTCATATGCTTCTTCCAATTGGTTTTCATGTCGTCTGATAATCCCCAGGTTCGTATAGCTGACAGACAGTCTCCGGAGAGTTTCAATCCGGGCCGTTTGCAATTCTCCCACCCGGTTTTGAATAATTGCACTGAGATTATCATGTCTGATCAGCATACTATCTGAGGAAAAATCCTTTTCAATGATTGCATGGATCTCTTCTTCTGACAGATTGCCGTAAAGAGCCATCCAGCCATTATAATAATCAATACCTTGCATTAGGTGTCTTTCTGCCAGTGCAAAATAACTTTGCCGTATCTCTTGACGTGCTGTATCCGAAAGCGCCAGGGTGAGTAAGATTGAAGCGCGGTTATTATGAATCACGCCCATTTCATAAGAATTCCTGTAATGTGGCACGGATGCGTAGACTTCTTCTATGCTATCCAAAAGAGACAAGATCATTTCAAAGTCACTACCGGCAGCATAGGTATTGTATCTTGCATACATTAACCGGGCTTGTTTAACACGAGGGTCAACAGATTTGTTAATGTTGCCGTAATATATCCAGGCAATGGTAACACCTGCAGCGGCAAGGATGAGCATGATGCCCAGGACTACCCTTGTTCCTTTATTTTTCAGGACAGATTTCAATACTAAGAATGAACTTTTTCAATTAAGAATTTTCTGATTTCAAGCGGTGTTTCTTTGGTTAACTTAGAAACAATGATATTGGCTGCAATAGCCAGCGGAGCGCCTATCCATGCAAAATACCAGGCACCCAAGTAATAAGTAATGAAGTCATTGTACGGCAATGTCCAACCTGCCCTGGCGCCTACAAGGTAGGTGAGGGAGATCAGTGTTACAATGCCCCCGACGATTAAACCTGCTTTTGCACCTGCCCTGTTGGATCCGCTCCACCAAATGCCCAGCAGAAAAAGTGGGAATATGGTACATCCTGCCATTGAAAAGGCAATGGCAACCAGTTGGGCGATCAAAGCAAGATCAACCATAGCGATAACCGTAATAATGACTGCCATCAGCAGGGTGCCGATGCGGGCGACTTTCATTTGTGTTTTGGGTCTTGCCATGGGGTTAATCACCTTTACATAGAGGTCGTGCGCGAAAGCAGAAGATCCTGCCACCAGCAGCCCGGAGGTTGTGGAAAACGCAGCAGACACACCACCGGCTGCCAGAAGACCCACAATCAATGGATTAATATCTCCAAGCTGCGCAGTATAAACAACAATGGCATCTGGTGAAAGCGCCCCTACTTCCGGATTCGCAGATAAAATGGTCCCGAGTGCCGAATAAACGGGGGCACTCCAGTAGAGTAAACAGATAAAAAACAAACCCCACACCACTGACCACCTGGCATCGCGTGCCTTGGGAACAACATAAAAGCGTTGAATCACATGTGGCAACCCAGCTGTTCCAATCATAAGGGAGAACGCTATAGCCATCCACTGAAAGAATGTTTGCCCCGTAGAGGGATCCCAGGGCATGGCATATTCCGGGCTTGGAACAATTGCAAAGTGATGGCCAAGCGAATTCATAAGCCCTGATTTTTCAGAGATTTGAATGCCTTCAACAATATCCTGAACCGCCGAACCATATCCTATTTGAGGGACTAACCAGAAATAATCAAATTTAAAAGTGAGCAAAAACAGCGGGATCATAAACGAGCTGATGATGATCACATATTGGATCTGCATGTTTTTGGTCACTCCAAGCATCCCTGATATCAGTGTATATGCAAGAACTACCGAACCACCAATGATAACAGCCAGGTTATATTCAATGCCCATCACCCACCTGAACATCAAGCCTATACCTCCAAATTGTCCCACAGCATAAGCAATGGAGATAAGAATGGCAATAACCGCACCAATGGTACGCAGAGTTTTTGAATAATACCTGTCGCCGATAAAGTCTGCGGCGGTGTATTTACCATATCGCCTTATCTGTCCTGCCATCAGGATAAGCAATAGCACATAGCCACCTGTCCAGCCCACAACATAAGACAACCCATGATAACCTGTTCCATACATCAAGGCAGCCATACCAAGGAAAGAAGCTGCGCTCATCCAGTTGGATGCAATGGCCATACCCGAACCAACGCGGGATATCCCACGGCCAGCAGCATAATAATCCGTGGTGTCCTTGGCACGGAATAAAAGCCCAACAAGGATGAATAATGACAGAATAAAAATCAGAATGATCGCCGGCCCGACCTTAAAGCTGCCTTCAAGTTGGGTTACATCATTGGATGCATTGGCCATCAAAGGAATTAGGGACAATATGAGTATGTAAAGCTTTTTCATTTTCTGAATTATTTCCGGAATTAGTAAATACTATGATTTAATCAATCTGTTCAAGGAAGTTGAGTTTTGCGTGTAACTTATCTGTCCGGTAACAATATATCCAGCATAACCCAATAAAAAACGCAAGAAGAAAAACAGCTGAATAGAAATAATGAAAGGGGAACCCAAGAAAAACAGCATCAGTAAGGAAAGAACGGTTATGCGTCAAATACAGGCCCATAATATTTGGAATCTTTTCCCTGTTTTCTTCTGACAGCCGTTGCAAATTGTCATCAAGCCCTATGGCTAACAACTGCGCTAACAATGTGTCTTCTCCGATGCCCAATGCAGGCGCTGCCTTAGATATGATCAACTCTTTGGTTTCGAGATATGCTTCATCACGTAATGATGTTATTTGCCCCCGGAGCTCATGTAAATGCCGAATATCTTGTTCGAGAGCAGGTAACGCATCCTCCGGATATACCTTCGATAAAGCCCACCCTGTACCGTCTTTCAAGGCAGCGTAGTGATCCGGTTTAATGGTTATCTTGCCCATAACCTGTATCATTGACTGTGCAATGGCTTGGTAGTCTGACTGTGTGGCATGTCCCAATTCAATATTTTCCCAGGCCGATGAAAATGTTATCAATGCCTCTTCCGGAACAGGTTTTTCAATAATTTTCAATAAAGTCTGAAACCCAAAAATCGCAACGGCCCAAACAACAAACAATTTTATTATCAGGTTCCTGTTTTTTCTGGCTTGTTGCGTGGTTGGCTTGAAAAAACTGATTTTGTAATCTTCTTTTTCCACTTGATTTTTTGATTAGAATGAGTACTAATTGTTTATGCTGGCGAAGATACAAACTATCTTTAATTAAACAACTAATTAATAACATACACAGATATGTTTTCCCAGCGTTAATTTATGTTGATGTTTTTTTCCTTCTGAGTCGATGTGTTTATTTTGATGAATTGTTGTCTTTTTACGGGATTTATGAAAAAATGTAATTTTGCCTTTTTTCTTAGGTTTTAATCACTACAATAGAAACTTTACTTATGGAATTCATTACCGACCATTTTGCCAGCGTACATGTTTTGAATCAATACTGGCTCACATTGCTCATGGTCATTTCGATGGTGCTGGTGTCGCGTACATTTGTAGCGGGAACACGCTACTCGCCCATTTTGATCATTGTGGTATTTGGATTGATCATGGGATACATCCTTGTTAACACAGGGCTTGCTACTCCGGGGCTTCCTGAGTTTCCAATTGTTGGCCTAACAAGCCGTGTTACCATCACCGCATTGATGGCATCTTTTTTCGTTGGTGGCCAGGAGATCCGTAAGCTCATCACCAACAAAGATATTGACCCAAAAGACATAGTCGTTCCCTCGTCTAAAGAGCTTTTCCTGGGTACTAAGGCTACGCAATTCATGTTCCTTGTCAGGGCATTTTTCATACTTATCGGAATAGAATCGCTCAGGCGTATGGTCATTGGATATAGTACAAACAATGAAATGGATCAATTTTATCCTTTGCTGGGTTATCTGGGGATCGTGGCTTCCATTATCCTCATTGACCACCGTGCCAAAATCACCAATAAGGCCGTCTATATAAGGAAAGGGGTCATTGAAACCGGAATTATCCTGTTGCTGCTGGTGCTGTCATATCATATCTCTCAATTGATCAAGCCCCTTATTGCCCTGCCTGAAATTTTCTTCTCAATGGTTCTTTCCGTAACCCTTGGGATGCTCATGGTAAGATGGAAGTTTGGCCCAACCATCCGCTCCCTGCTTTTTGCCGGAATTCCGGTGGTACTTGCAGCCAACTTTATGGTAGGCGGTTCGCGCATTGCCGATGCATTTATGCTTACCGGCATGACCTCCATACTTTCCTTTGGTTTTTTCGGGCAGCTCTTGTGGATGTTTGGCGGATTGGCCATTCTGATTCTGCTGGGTAAAGCGAACAACATTCGCAACCTGGCTCCCGGTATGGCCGGTTCACTATCGCACTCGGGACTTACCGGTGCATGTACGGCAGGTGACCTGGGACCGGAGGCTGCCGTGCGGGCGCCCATCATGATCAACGTCCCGTTTATCGGGCACATCTTCGTGTTCTCGATACTGGCTGCCAGTGCTACCGTCGGCAAGCTGCTGCTCCCTTATTCCATCGCCGTGGTGTCTGCCGGTGTGGTCCTTACCTACATGGCATTGAAGACCCTGCGAGAGGGCCGGGGAGTCGACGTGAAAGAGATCCGGGGGCTCATGCTTTTCTCCCTGGGATGGCAGCTGGTAGCGGTGTTCGGCGGATTGCTGATACTCAGCATAACCGGTATGAGCCTCGGCAACGCTGTGATGGCAAACTCGTCGGCCATATCGCATTTCGGGCTCTTTGCGGCCATCCAGGGCGGCATGTTTGGTGAAGAGGCGGCCGGACTGATCGCCTTTGTGTTTGCGATGCCCTTCCTGGTGCACCCGCTCGTGTTCGGCATCTTCGGCAAGACGGCGGAGAACAAGGGCATTATGCCGAAAAATATTGTTTACGTGCTTGCCTTATTAGGATTGGCGGGTGTTATTTATGCGATGATCTCATAGGGCAGAAAGAATAATTATTTACCTTTGCAACAACAAAGCGGAACACGGGGTGTAGCGCAGTCCGGTTAGCGCGCGTCGTTCGGGACGACGAGGCCGGTGGTTCGAATCCACTCACCCCGACAACACAAATGAAAGCCCTTTCCGTCTGCCGGAGGCAGACCAGGGATCCAACAAAAAGAGAAAACCACGAGCTTGCTCGTGGTTTTGTTTTTTTGGGGGACCTGTGTGTGAGCGAAGCGAACACAAAAGGGCTTTCATTTGGGTTGAATCACCCCACCTGTGGATCACCGAAGGTAATCCACTGAATTCATTGCTCCGCCGTTTTGGGCCAGTGTGAGCGAAGCGAACACACAGGCTTTTGGTTAGGTTGAATCACCCCACCTGTGGATCACCGAAGGTAATCCACTGAATTCATTGCTCCGCCGTTTTGGGCCAGTGTGAGCGAAGCGAACACACAGGCTTTTGGTTAGG
>SLCY01000098.1 GCA_007125585.1 Bacteroidales bacterium | reverse complement strand
TTATGAATGAAAAAAAAATATCTGCATTTGATAAACAATTAACAATTCATCCTGGACAAAACTATAATTATTTATTGAAAATAAAAGGGTATGGGCAGAATTATTTTTAAACAATAACCATGACCCTGGCAGAACCCCGATCAGGACATTCTCTTCCCGGCAGCCAATCCGGTCGGTCCAATGTTTACTTTAAGGTCGGTTTGCAAAAAATGACTATTTTTACTTTATCATGAAGAGAAAGCACAAAAAGCCAGTGGCAAGGATATATAGGCGGGGGATCTTGTTTTTGGAGATTGCCGTGTTGCTGCCTGTTTTGCTTTTGCTGACCTCCAACCTGATCATCCGCATTTCGGCAGAAAACCATTTGTTCGATGCGGTCGAGGAGGTCCCCTATCATCGTGTTGCGCTGATCCTGGGCACATCACACAGGGTGAAAGACGGGGGACCGAACCCATATTTTCACAACCGCATGGCAGCAGCCGCAAAGCTTTACCATGGCGGCAAAGTGAATTATTTGATCGTTAGTGGCGACAACCGCACACAGTATTACAACGAACCCAAACAAATGCGCAGTGCACTGATACATCTAGGGGTCCCGGCCGAGGTGATCTATTCGGACCATGCCGGGTTTCGAACCCTTGATTCTGTGGTGAGGGCAAAAAAGATCTTTGGCCAGGACAGCATTACCATCGTATCGCAAAAGTTTCATAACCAGAGGGCCGTTTACATCGCCAAACAGCACGGGATGCAAGTGGCGGCATTCAATGCGACGGATGTGTCGCACCATCACAATGACAGAACACGGGTGAGGGAATGGTTTGCCAAAGCCAATGTTTTTTGGGATATTCTGACCGGCAAACAACCGGAACAGCTAGGGGAGTTGATTAAGATCGGGGGGCAGGCCAATTGAAAATTTGACCAGCTGTTTCTTTTCAGTATGGAGGCCCCGGTTACAAGACTTGGTTTTGTCCTGTGTTTTTGGATTTAACATACCGCTAATGCGTTTTTTTGCAAGCATCATATGGATTGGCTTCATTTCGCTGGGTTTGCAGGCAAATGCCCAGGAAGGTGAATATGTGGTGCCTGATTACAAAGGAATGATGGAAAGTTATTTCAGCCTGAAGGATTCCACGATCCGGGCTGAAATCGGCAGTTTCTCTTTTACGGGCTCCATGCTGGGCATCAGTGGCAAGGCACCCCTGAGGCAATTTGAACTGCACAGCCAGACCAAATATACCATAACGCTCGCACATGATGACAAGAAGGTGCATGTTTCAAAAATGCCCTTTTATTCATCCGGGCATCGCTTTGGTTTTTATGGCCCCCAGAACCATCTGTACAAGATTGACGGGCGCTACTTCTGGGGATTTGATGGCAGGATGCCTACCCGGCGTTTGGTCTATATCCGGGTATATATCGGAGAACAACAAATAGACCTGCCTGTCCGTGCTTTCAGGGACATTTATGAACCAAATTTTTGCAGCCGGCAAGGATTGTTTGGCCGCTGGGAATGCAACACCAAAGCCTTTCTTTCAGAGGACGGGGAGCGGCTGTACATCTACATGAAAAACAGCCGCATACCAAGCCTGTATGAAGTCACCTGGATCATTGAGAATGGCAAGTATCTGGGACGTGTGGTCGATTATGCATACTGAAAAAAAAACCAACCTTTCATACTGATAAAAACCCAAACATGGTTTATTTAATCAGGTGGAAGTACCTGTCGCGTATGGCGCGCAGCTGATTAACAGTAATGTTCTCTTTGAACACCCTGACCAGGTCTATGATCTTGTGGTTTTCGAAAATCACTGCCTGTGCGGCATCAAAATACAAGATGCGGGTATCGTATTTAGCCTCTGTGGTCAGCGATTTAAATGCTTCCCAGTCAATATATTCAGGTATGGCAAAATATGCCTTGGTGCGGTCTTCTGCATCCATGAACAAGCCGTCACCCTGTGGCGCCAAATACAACATCTTGGACAGATGGATGATGCCCATTTGTTCAGATATTTTGCGCTGCCTTTTTTTAAATGCAATGCCTTCCTTTTTAAAGCTTTGCTGGATTATCTGCACCTGGCTAAAATGGTTGATGTCCTTGATCCGGATCACCGGGCACTTTTTATCCTTCAAGTACAACTTTCCGATGGCCACATCCACAGGATTCCGCCTCCTGGCATTAACCCTTTGGGTGGCCCGGATGATTTCACCCAGCGTATAATATTCTGCCAGCACACAATAAATATAGGGGTCGGGTTTGCCCATCGGGGCATCATGATAATAACCGAAAAAGGGAGACGTTGACTCAAGCACACAAGTGTTATCCGCTGTCATTTCAGGCTCAAGCGTGCTCAAAGGCTCTTCTTTGATCAGTTCACAATAGTACTCAACAACATGATGCTTTTCCATGGTCGTCGGTTTGGTGGTTCAATTGTGAAAATTACAATATTTCTGCCAAGAATGCAAACAATGAATACACATTGCTTAACCCGCCATCGAAGCCAGGATGAATGCATGTAAACCTATAAACCTTTAAACCCTTAAACCTATAAACCCTTAAACCCTTAAACCTATAAACCCTTAAACCTATAAACCCTTAAACCTATAAACCCTTAAACCTATAAACCCTTAAACCCTTAAACCCTTAAACCTATAAACCCTTAAACCTATAAACCCTTAAACCTATAAACCCTTAAACCTATAAACCCTTAAACCTATAAACCCTTAAACCTATTTGACATTTCGCCCTTTTGACAAATGATAAACATAAATAAACAAGCAACGACCGGGTGAAAGACCTTGAGACGTTTTTCATTCGTCTGTGTGTAATTTCGAACGAAAAAAAATCATGTATATTTCTCCTGTAAAAAACCACCATCATCTTTTGTGCTGATCGAGGACGGAAGAACGATGGAACGATGGAACGAAGCTTTTGGCTGTTGGCTGTTAGCTATTGGCTTTTAAACCTTTAAACCCTTAAACTTTTAAACCCTTAAACCTATTTGACATTTCGCCCTTTTGACAAATGATAAACATAAATAAACAAGCAACG
>SLCY01000113.1 GCA_007125585.1 Bacteroidales bacterium | reverse complement strand
GCCTGCGCAGGGTAAAGATGCCGTAGATTTTAGCAGATGCATCAGAAGCGGTGATCTTTCTTTTTGGTAGCTTTTTCTTTGGATGGAAGCCAAAGAAAAAGTACAATGCCGCCGAAGGCGGAAAAACGATGGAACGATAGAACGAAAGAACAATGGAGCAAATCTTTTGGGCATTGGCTGTAAGCTATTGGCTTTTAAAACCTTATACCCTTAAACCCTTAAACTTTTAAACCCTTCAACCTCTCTGGCCTTTTGACAAATGATAAACATTAATAAACAAGCAACGACCGGATGAAAGGCCTTGAGAGGTTTTTGTGTGTCTGTGTGTAATCCCGAATGAAAAAAAATCATGTAAATTTGTACAAATATACGGACCGTATTTTCTTTATGCAGGCGTTGAATCTTCCAGGCTTTCCGCTGAAGACCATAAACATATCGGGTAAATCGCAGGTGTTTGATGTCTTCAGGAAGCGATTTGTGGCGCTCACCCCTGAGGAGTGGGTGCGTCAGCACTTTTTGTGGTGGTTGAAAACAGACAAGGGTTACCCTGCTTCATTGATTGCCGTTGAGGCATCCTTGAAATACAACAGGATGTCAAGGCGTGCCGATGCCGTTGTTTATGATAAAACAGCCAAACCAGTAATGATCATTGAATGCAAATCCGCCATGCAAAAAATCACCCAGGATGTTTTTGACCAGGTAGCACGATATAACTTCCCTTTTGGGGTGTCTTACCTGGTGGTGACCAATGGCATCGAACATTATTGTTGCCTGAGGGATGAGAAAGCTGGCAAATGGCGCTTCCTGGAAGAGATCCCCCATTATTCCGGCCTCGCTGCCGGAAACCGCTTGCCGGGGACAACCCCGTCACCTTTTAACAATTCCTTGAATGATCAATGACCCCCGCTTATTATGGACAAGAAGCAGCAGCCTTTATTTAACGGTTTTGCGTTAGGCCCTTCGCATTTTGCGATTGGTGTTTTTCTTTGCAGAACCAGGCAATGGTGCCTTGGGCTATTGTTGGTGTTGGTTGCCGGTCCTGTTCTCGGACATGGTTTTTACACCGGGGGGATGTCTGAGGCCATTGAAAGCCAGTCTGTCCTGCCCGGCCATATCCTGTTTAAACTCACTGCTGAAGCTGTGGATGAAGGGGATGAACAGGAATTAATCCCGGCACAATTATCTGCCGTTGTCCAGACTAAAAGTACGACACCACCTGTCAGGGTCTTTCCCGATCACGATCCTCCGGAGAGGAAGGTTCACCCTTCCGGAAGACCAATGAGCGACCTTAGCCGGATCTATGAAGTGGTGATTGATGACCACGGGCAATTGTTGGAGACAATCAACGCCATTGCTGCAACCGGGCTCGTTGATTATGTCCAGCCCCGGTACCTGCCCGAACCTTTGACTGAGACGGGAAATATGCCTGGTTCAGAACATATCCCCAATGATCCGTTGATTGATGAACAATATTATCTGACAAGCATTGATGCTTTCCGCGGATGGCATATCTCGCGGGGCGACACCAGTACGGTGATCGGTATTGTGGACACCGGCGTTGACCTGCACCACCCTGACCTCAGGGATGCCATCAAATACAATTATGATGACCCCATCAATGGTGAAGATTCAGATGACGATGGCTATGTTGACAATTTCTATGGGTGGGACCTTGGTGAGGGCAACAATGACCCTTCTTACAACAAAAGGGGCCATGGGGTTCATGTTTCCGGTATTGCCGCGGCAACTGCCGATAACGATGAGGGCATTGCCGGTGTTGGATTTTTTTCAAAGTTCTTGCCAGTAAAGGTAGACGATGAGTTTGGTCTCCTGATAAAGGCTTATGAGGGCATCGTATACGCCGCCGATCAGGGAGTTTCAGTGATCAACTGTTCGTGGGGGAGTCATTTCAATGCAGGCCCCTTTGGACAGGATATCATTGATTATGCGGTCCTGAACAGGGATGTTGTGGTTGTTGCGGCGGCCGGCAATGCCAATACCCCGCAGCCTTTTTATCCCGCCTCCTTCGATCATGTGGTCAGTGTTGCGGCCACCGACAGCCTGGATCGGAAAACCGGTTTTTCCAGCTATGGTGCCTTTGTCGATCTGAGTGCTCCCGGCATAGATGTATTGTCTACCTGGATCAATGATTCTTATTTATCTTCGGCAGGCACCTCCATGGCCTCTCCAATCGTAGCAGGTGTTGCTGCCATTTTAAGGTCCCACTACCCCGCAAAGGATGCCCTGCAGATCGGTGCCATGCTGAAGATGACCGCTGATCCCATCGATGATGTGGAGGGCAACGAGGACTACAATGGACAGCTTGGGCACGGACGTGTCAACCTCTACAGGGCCCTCACCGAAACCCACTGGCCTTACGTGCGGATCAAAAGCCACCTTGCAGGTGAAGATACATATGCGGCAGTCAGGCCTGGTGACAGCTTTCAGCTGGAAATGCAGTTTCAGAACCTTTTAACCCCTGCCCATGGTGTCATGGCCGTTCTTACCACCACATCAGAAAAGCTTACAATGGTCACAGATACTGTGTATCTGGGCAACATTGACAGTCTTGAGGTGGTCAACAATGCAGAAAACCCTTTCATTGTCAATGCGCTGCCTGATCTTTCCGTGAATCACGAAACCCTGTTTACTGTCTCCTTTTATGATGAGGCGCTGCAAAAAGCAGGCAGGCACTCATTCCGGCGCATTCTGAACCGTGACTATGTGAATATCCATGCTGGGCCCATCACAACAACCATTTCGGCCAGCGGGGCAATAGGCTTCAACTATCCGTATTATAGCCAGGGTAAAGGACTGACTTACAATGATGGTTATACGGTCATCAGCTGTGGCGGATTGTTGCTCGCCAACAGTATCCATGAGGTGGCAGACAACATATATGGGGCTGCCCCGGGTAGATTCAGCGACATATTTATGCCTGTGGAGCTCCCCGAAATGTTTACAGATCATCCATTGGCTCCCATCAAGGTGGCGGGCCGCTTAAGGGATTGGTCTGCAGAAGCAACCGGGCCCCTGAATGTGGATGTCGCCTACAGGGTGTTTTTCTGGGATGCAGACCCCGCTGAGGACTTCTTTATCTTGCAATACCATATTGTCAATCGCGCTGAAATCATGTACCATGATTTTTTTGCCGGCTTTTTTGCCGACTGGGTGTTGCGAAACAACAAAAACCACAGGGCAAGCATTGATATCCCTGCCAGGCTGGCTTATTCCTTTTCTGCGGAAGGCGGTCATTACGCCGGGGTACAAATGCTTTCGGATGGAGGTATGCGGCATTATGCATTTGATAAACAAGGTGCCGGGGGAAGCATGCGTTTGGACAATGGCTTTTCAGATTTCAAAAAGTACACTGCACTTACTTCCAATCGTTTAAGCGCAGGGTATTACAAGGAAGACAATAACATCGCCTCGCTGCTGAGCAGTGGCCCCCACTTTCTCCATCCGGGTGATACGCTCGAGGTTGCCTTTGCCATACATTTGGCCGGCAACTTCCCTGACATACTGGAGAATGCGAACAAGGCCCGTATTTATTATCAGGCCTTAGAGGAGATCCAAACCGATGTGCGTTCATTAACGGGCACATCATGCCCCCAGCTTCTCAGGGCATACCCAAACCCCTTTACCAATCAGATCACGGTGAAGTTCTGCGGAGGGCTCACAGCAAACCATGTACTGACTTTGTACGATATCCATGGCCGCCCGGTAAAGGAGACCAGGTTGCCGTCACCGATATCGGCTTTCGACCACATTATCCTACCTGCTGAAAGCCTGCAGCAGGGAGTATATATACTGCGCCTGCATGGCCCCGATGCGGACTTCGCCATGCGTGTCATCAAATGGTGAACACCACGGCATTTCGACCATAAGGACCCTCTGGTGACTCCTGTAAAAAACGGCAAATTGTATTTCTTTTTTTTAGCTGTCTGTGTGTGATTTTATATAAAAAAAATAACCTGTACATTTGTTGCAACGAACAATCTTGATTGATGGATATTCAATACATTGGCGAACATTTGTTTTGGGGTTATGCCGGTCGCTTTGCCATGTTTATTGCTTTTTTCAGCGCAATAGTTGCTGCTTTTTCTTTTTACCGGGCCTCTGCCACTGGCCGCCTCGATTTTCGGCAATGGCGGAGCTGGGGCCGCAAGGCATTCAGGATACATGGCCTGATGGTGGGGATGGCATCCTTTGTGCTTTTGTACATGTTGCTGAACCGTTTCTATGAGTATCGCTACGTGTGGATACACATGGAAAACAGCCTTTCTGCAGGATACCGTATTGCCAGTTTCTGGGCAGGTCAGGAAGGCAGCTTGCTTTTCTGGGCTCTGTGTCAGGTGGTGTTTGGCCTCCTGTTGATACGCTATGCCCGTCAATGGGAGTCGCAGGTCATGACTGTTTTTTCCGTTTCCCAGGTATTTATGATCAGCATGCTGCTGGGACTGCGCTTCGGAAATGTAAGTATCGGTCTTGATCCCTTCTTGCTTTTACGGATGGCCCCGGAGAACCTCGACAACCACTTCTTCCATAACCCCGATTACCTTGCCCTGATCACCGATGGCAATGGCCTGAACCCGCTATTGCGTAATTTCTGGATGCTGTCGCATCCGCCGGTCACCTTTATAGGCTATACTGCTTTACTGGTCCCTTTTTGCTATGCGCTGGCCGGGTTATGGCGAGGCAAGTTCCACGACTGGATACGGCCCGCCCTGCCATGGAGCATCCTCGGCATTTTCTTCCTGGGTGCCGGCATCCTGCTGGGCGGAGTATGGGCTTATGAATCGCTTACTTTTGGGGGATTCTGGGCCTGGGATCCCATCGAAAACGCCTCGCTCGTGCCCTGGCTCACCCTGGTCGCTGCATTGCACCTAATGCTGGTTTCACAAAAGAAAAGACATACCTACTTCCCGGCATTCCTCTTCGTAATACTGGCCTTCGTATTTGTGATCTATGCCACCTACCTCACACGAAGCGGGGTGCTCTCCGATACCTCTGTGCATTCATTCGGCAGCGACGGCATGGGAAACCATATACTCTTGTACCTCTTTTCATTCCTGATAATGGGATTGGTACTCCTGTTCAGGGAATACAAACGCCTGCCGACGAAAGACAGCGAAAAAATATTCACGCGCGACTTCTGGATGTTTGTCGGTGCCCTGGTCATGGCATTGTCCGCTTTTCAGATCATATTCAGCACATCCATCCCGGTGTTCAACAAACTACTGGGCACAGGATTGGCACCACCCACCAACGTGGTGTCCCACTACAATAACTGGCAACTCCCTTTTGCCGTCGCCATCGCCCTTCTTATCAGTGTAACACACTTTATCCGTTGGGGCAGGAATGACTTCAGACGATTCATGAAACGGATCAGCCTCTCATTGAGCCTGGCACTGATAACAACCGTAATGATCGCTGTTTTCCACGGCATCGACCGTACCGCCCATGTCCTGATGCTGTTTTCCGCCCTCTTTGCCCTCTTCTCCTCACTTGACATGTTGTTTCGTTTTCGCAAACAGTATATCAGCACAGGCGGGGCTGTCACCCACCTGGGAATGGCCCTGTTCCTCCTGGCTGTCCTCCTTACCTTTTCCAAAAAGACCACGATCTCTGAGAACACCTCCGGCTATTTCCTCGGTGAGAACTTCAAGGAAACAGAAAACCTTTTGCTGATCAAAGGAGAGATCCTGCCCATGGGCGAATACCATGTAACCTATGCAGGAAGGCGTTTTGACGGTGAGCGCATCCATTACCAGGTGGACTTCCTCAAAAAGAACAAAGCAGGCAATTATTACAAGGCCTTCAGTTCGTTTCCGGCCGTTTTGCTCAACGAGCGAATGGGCAATGTATATGAACCCTATGCAAAAGTATTCCCGTTCAGCGACATCTTCACCTATGTGAGCTTTGCTGACCTGAGCGAAGATGAGTCCCCGGAACCCTTTGCCCTGATCGACAGGTTGCAGGTTACGGTGGGCGACACCATTCCACTTGACAATAACCATCTGATATTTAATGAAATAAAGACTGAGGCTTATGAGGGTGGAAATGATCCTGAGAATATCAGGGTAAAAGCATTGCTGGAGATACGAACCCATTTCGGCGAACGTTATCCCTTACAGCCCTCTTTCGTGTTTGCAGATGGGGAGGTGATCCATGAGGACGACCTGGTGCAGAACCTTGGTCTGAAGTTCCGTTTTCTGCGGGCCAGGGACGAACCCCATACCATAGAGCTTGCGATATATGAGGAACAGCCTGAATTCATCATCATAAAGACGGTGGTTTTTCCGATGATCAACCTGCTGTGGCTTAGTATTGTGATCTTGCTCATGGGTTTGTGGACCTCCTTTCGCGGCCGGAAGAAGGCTGCGGCCAGGCGGAGGGACTGAGGGATGGTGGCTTGTGCGAGAATGAAGTCTTTGTCTTCTGGCAATGCACTCCACCGGCTTAAAAGGAGATGGTCAAATGCCAGGCGGGGATGATTGAAATGGGTACTGCGAACGGATTTATAAACAGAGAAAACGCACTTCACGATGGAGAGAGACACCAGGGTCGTTTTGCTGGGTGCCGGTAATGTTGCGACGCATTTGGGCAGGGCCTTTACAAGGTCCGGATGTAGTGTGTTGCAGGTGTACAGCCGGACCATATCTTCTGCCAAGAACCTTGCCGCCAGGCTGGATTGTGCTTTTACTGACAGGACGGATTCGATCAAAACAGATGCTGACCTGTATGTGATTGCCGTTCCGGATGATGCCATTGCTGATTTGGCGGCCCGTTTCCCGTTAAAGGACAAAATGCTGGTGCACACTTCGGGCACTGCCGGCATGCATGATTTGCAGGTGGGAAGTACCCGGTACGGTGTCTTGTATCCCCTGCAGACATTCTCCAAAACGGTTGATGTTGACTTTTCGCAGGTTCCCCTATTCCTGGAGGTTGCCCGTACGAAGGACAGGGGTTTTCTGGATGCCGTAGCCCGCCGGATCAGTAAAAAAGTTTTCTGGGCCTCAGACGATCAGCGCCGGCAGTTACACCTGGCAGCAGTCTTTGCCTGCAACTTCGTAAACCACATGTACGCCGTGGCTGAAGATATCCTTGAGGAAAAAGGTTTGCCGTTCGACCTGCTGCACCCACTGGTACAGGAAACTGCCCGCAAGGCGATGGCAGCCGGCCCCTCTGAGATGCAGACCGGCCCGGCACGCCGGTATGATCTGGGGGTGCTTGAAACACATGCCCGGATGCTCGCTGCCAAACCGGAATATCGCAAAATGTATAACTTTATCAGCAAAAATATTCGAGAGAGATATACATGCTGATGGACTGATCAACATAAAATATATGACGAATTACAAACAGCTACTTGAAAAAATCAACACCTTTATCTTTGATGTGGATGGGGTGATGACCAGGGGAATTGTACTGTTAACCCCCCAGGGAGAGATGTTGAGGAGCATGAATGTCAAGGATGGTTATGCACTGCAGCTGGCAGTCAGGAAAGGGTATCGCATCATCATTATTTCCGGCGGCAGCTGTGAGTCTGTCAGGCAGCGCTTTCTTCTGCTGGGGGTGAAAGATGTTCATCTTGGCGTGGGGAATAAGCTGAAGGTCTTTCAAAAGATCATTCAGGAAGAGCAGCTTGACCCTGACCGCATTTTGTACATGGGCGACGACGTGCCGGATTATAAAGTGATGCGGGAGGTCGGAGTGCCGGCTTGTCCTGCCGATGCTGTAGAAGAGATCAAATCCGTTTCCCGGTATGTTTCTTCTTTCGGGGGTGGCAATGGTTGTGTGCGCGACGTGATAGAGCAGGTGATGAAAGTGCACGGGACCTGGTTTGATGATGATGGCTTTCATTGGTGAACGGTGCGTTGCACGTTGACGGTTTTGAGTATGGCATGTTCCTGCCACCTGGTATCTGTTGATTGACGAACAAACAGTTAGAGAAAAAAGAGACCAATAATCATATACAGTGTTACCGTGTTTTAAAGACTACGATATTATTCTGGCTTCCCGGTCGCCACGCCGTAAGGCATTGATGGAAGCAGCCGGCATCCCTTTTCGTATCATGGTAAGGCCCACGCCCGAGACTTTTCATGATGGCATGACGCCAACAGAAGTGGTGATGCATCTGTGCCGTGAAAAAGCGGACTGCTTTGCCGATGAAATAAAAAATGATGAAGTGGTACTGATCACTGCTGATACCATCGTGGTGCACCAGGGCAGCATCATCAATAAGCCGGCCGACGCAGCCGATGCTTTCTGCATGCTGTCGGCTTTGTCGGGAAGCACGCATGAGGTATATACCGGTGTTTGCATACGCCACCGCGAGGAGGAAAGGGTCTTTCATGACCATTCACTGGTGACCTTTCGCCCGTTAAAAGATGAGGAGATCTCCTATTATATCGAACATTATGCGCCTTATGATAAAGCAGGCGCCTATGGCATACAGGAGTGGATCGGATACATCGGGATCAGCGGCATACAGGGCTCGTACCATAATGTGATGGGGCTGCCGGTGCACATGGTGTATGGGGTGTTACAGGAGATGCTTTGCACTCAAGGATGACAAGCTGAAAGGTTGTAAGCCCGGAAAGTTAAGAATAATAAGCTGGCTGTTCGAGGGCTCATGTTGGTGGCGGCGTGAGCATAATGGATAATAGAAGGCCATAAAAGCTGTCTTTTGCAGATATGAATACCAACAATACAACAGGGGGGACCATCGCTCATTGGCAAAACATTTTGCTGTTGCTCTGTTTGCTTTTGCCTGCGCCGTCTATTGTTGCCCGCGAGGTGACTATCAACGAAGTGATGGCTTCCAATGCCACAACCATTGCTGATGAAGACGGCGATTACGAAGACTGGATTGAGCTTTACAACACCGGCGATACAGAGATACACCTTATTGGATATGGCTTGTCGGACGATTACGATAATCCTTTTCGTTGGGTTTTCCCCGACATCACCATGCAGCCGGGCGAGTTCCTGTTGATCTGGGCGTCGGGGAAAAACCGCAGCGATCCCGGCCAGTCCTTGCACACCAATTTTAGCATCAGCTCAGCAGGGGAGGAGGTGCTGATCACCCATCCTGATGGTACACGCCTCGATGAACTGGCACCTGCGTCCATCCCCACCGATATCTCTTATGGCCGGCAACCTGATGGGGTGGGACAATGGTTCTATTTCGCCAATCCCACGCCCGGAGAGTCCAATGTTAGCGAGGGACTGACAGGCCTACTGGACCAACCCCTTTTCTCTGCAGAAGGTGGGTTTTATACCAATGAATTGCAGCTGGATATCTCTCATCCTGATCCCGGTGTCACCATTATCTATACCACCGATGGTTCCGATCCCTGCATCAATAACCTGGAAGGTACATCCTATGAATACAAGAATGACTACCCTTATCAGCCTGAGGAACCATTTGGTGACTTCCTGACGCATGAATTCATCTCAAAGATATTTGATGGCGCGATCCTCATTGCCGACCGTTCTGCAGAACCTGACAAGCTGGCAAGAATATCCGCCACCGTTCAGCCACCCGTCTATATGCCGGATGACCCGGTACCCAAGGCCACGTTGATTCGTGCACGTGCTTTTCGTGAGGGGATGCTCCCCAGCGATATCATGACCCACACCTATTTTATTTCACCGGAAGGTCCCGGGCGTTTCACACTGCCGGTGATGGCCATCAGCGTGCAGGAAAACCACTTGTTCGACTATCAGGACGGGATCTACACCCCCGGCGTGGACGCCGACCAATGGCGTATGGATAATCCCGGTGAAACATTTAGCTGGCCATTCGATGGCAACTTTCGTCGACGGGGCGCTGAATGGGAATATCCTGCCCATATTGAGCTTTTCGAACAGCCGGATGGGGAAAGGGCTTTCGCCCAGGATATAGGAATACGCATCCATGGCGGTGCCACACGCTCTTTTCCAATGAAATCCCTGAGATTGTATGCACGGAACCAATATACCAACTCCCATCTCACCCATGCGTTTTTCGGGGATGGGATGCAGGCATACAAACGCCTGATATTAAGAAACTCAGGCAATGACTTCCCCACCGATCTCTGGCGGCCTGACTATCCGTCGCGGACAATGTTCAGGGATGCAGCCATACAGGCCATCGTTGCCCATATGCATTTCGACACCCAGGCATACCGGCCGGCTCTCCTGTTTATCAATGGTGAATACTGGGGCATTCAAAATATCCGTGAACGATACGACAAACATTTCCTGCACCGCAACCATGGCGTCGATGAGGAGAACATCGATCTGCTCACCGGAAAGGATGAAGTGAAAGAGGGAGACAACCTCCATTACCAGGCCACCATCGCTTACATTGAGACTTATGGTCTGGAAGACGATGCGCACTACGACCATATACTGACCCGTATCGATGAACAGAACTTCATCGATTACCAGATTGCCCATATCTATGCTGACAATACCGACTGGCCCGGCAACAATGTTGACTTCTGGCGTCTCCGTACCGGTTCTTTTCAGCCGGATGCCCCGCATGGTCATGATGGCCGCTGGCGCTGGTTGTTGTATGATATGGACTTTGGCTTTGGCCTCGTGGGCGACGAGGAGGCATACAAGCACAACACCCTGGCATTTGCCACCGATCCCGATGGCCCCGGCTGGCCCAATCCGCCATGGTCCACATTCCTGTTGCGGCGTTTTTTGGAAAATGAGAAGTTCCGTAACCAATTTATCAACCGCTTTGCCGACCAGTTAAATACCGCTTTTCTTCCCGAAAGGGTGGTGTCTGTCATCAACACAATGAAAGAAGCCATCGAACCTGAAATAGAGGAACATTTTACACGCTGGGGCTATCCGGATATTTATGAAAGGTGGCAGGAGCATGTGGCGGTGATGAACAGGTTTGCTGAGAACAGGCCCTTTTATCAGCGTCAACATCTCAAAGAGCAATTCGGACTGGATGGCTTGTTCAATCTGAAGCTTGATGTCTCCAACCCGCTGATGGGACATGTTCGCATCAACACCGTTGACATTAAATCGGGCATGCCCGGGGTTGCCGACTTCCCATACCCATGGGAGGGCAAATACTTTTTGGGTGTTCCTGTCGAAGTGGAGGCTGTGCCGGCACCAGGATATGTTTTCTCACATTGGGAAGGGGCAAGTTACCCTGGTTCTGCCGTGATTGTTTTGGATGCAGACCAGGACATTGAATTAACGGCCCACTTTGAGAAAACAGGTGAGCCTGTACTGATGCATTACTGGCTCTTTGATACACGCATCCCAAATGATACGCCGCTGGAAACGCTGGATGCCTTTTATGGCATCGTGAAAGGGGGGCGTATAGAATATCATAGTTCCCTGGCAGGGTATCCTTTCGGGGAAGGCCACCCTTTTTGGCGCAAAGCTTCGATGGAGAGGCGCAACCAGCCTGCTGCAATCAACTATCGTCCGGAAGGGAACAAAGGCATCCCCTATCATCAGACAGACATGCGGGGCCTTCAAATCCGGCAGCCCTTCATCCACAACGACCATCAGAATACCATGATATTTCATATGCCTGCCAATGGCTTTAGGGAAATCGTGATGCGCTTTGCCGCCAAGGATGAAGGGGCGGCAGATCAACTGCTCATCGACTATCAAACAGGGGAAGATGGCGGTGAATGGACAACAGCGGGTATCATTAACCATGAATTGCCTTTGAGTCATGCCTATCAGCTTTATGAAACCGACTTCAGCCACATCGCCAAGGTCGAAAACAACCCCCATTTCAAGGTTCGCATCCGGTTTGACGGTGAAAACATGCAAGCGGATGACGGCGACCGTGTAACGTTCAACAATATCAGCCTGGATGGCATACCCATCGGGGGATATGCCATTATGGCTTCAGCAGGGAAACATGGCAAGATCCTCCCCTCCGGCAAAATCCCCATCCTCCGCGGCGAAAGCAAAGAGTTTCTGATCGTGCCTGATGAAAATTACAGGATCGCCTCCCTGATAGCCGACGGGGTGGATATGACAGACAGTCTGGAAATGAAAGGTGACATGGGCGTATTCAACCTTGAAAATGTTTCCGCAAACCACCAAATCCATGCTTCCTTCTCTGTCGGAAAACAAATTATAGAGACCCACAAGCACCAGGTCGCCGTCTATCCCAATCCGGCAAACAGGAATGTGACTATTTCAGCCCTGGAGAACATCAAGCGTGTCGACATTATAAGCCTCAGCGGCCGGGTCCTCATTACCCATGAAGGCATCCATGCATTGGATGTTACCATCAACACAGACACTCTTCGAAACGGACTTTATATCATGAACATACTAACAGAAGAAGGGACAGCATCAAAAAAAATCCAGATCATGCGCTGACCCGCTTGCAAAAACCTTTACATGGTACTCCGCGGACCCTGAAAAACACCAATCACCGGGACAGCGGCCGGGAGCTAAACGGAAAAGAATGATAGACCATAACAAACACAGGCGTTTTTTGAATTGCCGGTTACTTGTTTTGACCTGGGCATTCCTTTTTCTGGGGTTGGTGCCAGCTTTATCTCATGAACTCATCATCAATGAGGTGATGGCTTCCAATGCCGTTACCCTTGCTGATGAAGACGGCGATTATGAAGACTGGGTTGAGTTGTACAATTACGGGATTGAGGCCATCAACCTTGAAGGCTTCGGACTTTCCGATGATCATAACGACCTCTTCAGATGGTATTTCCCGGACGTGGTGATCTCCCCGGGCGAATACCTGCTGGTATGGGCATCGGGAAAGAACAGGAAAGAACCGGGGAAACCTCTGCATACCGGCTTTTCTATCAGCTCGGCAGGGGAGGAGGTGCTGCTGACATCACCCGATGGCACACTTGTCGACGGACTGGAGCCGACCAATATACCGACAGACATCTCTATTGGCCGCTTGCCGGATGATCTTTCCGGCTGGTATTTTTTTGACAATCCGACACCGGGCAGTGCCAATACCACCACTTCCTGGTCAGGCATCCAGGAGCCCCCGGCTTTTTCACACCAGCGGGGCTTTTATCATGAACCTTTCAGCCTCTCCCTTTCAGCAAATGACGCCGATGCAACCATTTATTATACCCTTGACGGGTCCGAGCCGGATCCGGCCAACCTGGCCGGCAGCACGTTCACCTACAAGAATCAATATCCACAAGATCCGGGCGATGAGCCCGGCCCGTTTCTTCAACGCAGTTTTCAAACTCACCTTTACACCCAACCCATCCCAATAGAGGATAAGGGTGGTGATGAAGATGGCATCCATGGGATCAACACTTCTTATACCGTTACACCCCTTTTCCCCCAGGCTGAGGTGATGCAAGGCATGGTGGTACGCGCCCGGGCTTACAGGGAAGGATTCCTTCCCAGTCCGGTGTCCACCAACACTTATCTGGTGCAAGAAGATATACATGAACGATTTGATATGCCGGTGCTTGCAATAAGCCTTCCGGATACCGCATTGTTTGATTATTATCGCGGGATATATGTCGGTGGAAAAGTGCTTGACGGCTGGCGGGAGGACAATCCCGACGAGGAAATATGGGCCGGGGTGCCTGCCAACTGGTGGATGCGGGGTGATGAATGGGAGAGAAGGGTGCACTTTGAAATGTTCGACAGCAATGGCAGTACAGAACTGATACAAAACCTGGGGGTACGTATTCACGGCGGATGGAGCCGCTCAAATCCCAAGAAATCGCTCCGCCTCTATGCCAGGAATATTTACGACACAAACAATGAGATCAATCATGTCTTTTTTCCCGGCGATGGCAGGCCATTGGACGGGGAAGATACAGGCACTTTTAAACGGTTGATGCTCAGGGCGGGGGGAAATGGTATGCGCATGATAAGAGATGTGGTGTCACAAGACCTTATGTGGAACACCAACATCGGTGTGCAGCGGGCACAGCCTGCAGTACACTTTGTCAACGGGGTATACTGGGGTCTGGTGAACTTCAGGGACCGGCAGGACCGCTACCACATCGCCTATGAATATGACGTGGATCCCGACAATGTGATCATGATCGATTCTCCATACGAATTGACCTCTGAGTCGAAACTGGAAGAGGGTGTGCCTGAAGACCTTGATTTTTTTAATGACCTCTATCACTTCATTACCCTGAACTCGCTTTCAAACGATTCTCTCTTCAGAAAGGTGGAAGCACAAATGGATATTGATAGCTATATTGATTATTACATAAGCTTTATTTACCTGGCCAATAGCGACTGGGGGGGGCGCGACCATGTGGGGGCAAAGCATTTTCGTTTCTGGAGGGTGCGTGAAACTTCGCTAAAGCCTTATCAGGATGGTAGGTGGCGTATGCTGGTGTGGGACTTCGACAGTGGATTCTCTGACTATAATTATGATTTGCTTACCGATGTGATGGATCCCGAAAATGAGCCCTCTGAGATCATTCTGAACCTGATGGAAAATGAGGGGTTCAAGCATCGTTTCATCAACCGTTTTGCCGATCTGATGAACACAAACTTTCTGCCGGCACATGCCCTGGAAGTCCTGGATCGCCGCTTCCGGGCCATTGAGAGCGAGATACCGCATGATACAGGCCGTTGGAACAGGCACCCCAGTCCCAGTTTAGATCATAAAAAGAATTTCATTAATGGCCGTCCACGCAGGCAGCGGGTAGAGATGATGAATGTTTTCTGGCTGCCCGACACCAGTGAGGTGACCCTCAAAACCAATCCTTCCCGGGGCAGCATCCGTATCAACACCATTAATATCACCGCTGATCTTCCGGGGGTGCAGGATCCTGCCAACTGGACAGGCACCTACTTCCATGGAGTGCCCGTTGAGATAGAGGCCATCGCCAAGCCGGGAATGGTTTTCAGCCACTGGGAGGGCCTCCCCGAAGGGACACCGGCCCGGACAATATTATACCTGGAACAGGACACTGTTTTGACCGCCCATTTTTGGGATGGCGTTATCCATTACTGGCATTTCAACCACCTGCCAGACGACGATATAGTGGAAAGTGTCAATGCCGACTACAGCCTGTTTCCCGATGATGCCCTGATCACCTATCCTGGCGAGGGACCGGGATATATGGACAGGGTTTACCCGGGCACAGACCTCAATGCCCATATGGACGCCGGGAGTGGCTATGGCCTGCGGGTCCGCAACCCATCAAACACACGGTCTCTGATTTTTGAGGTGCCCTCCACCGGTTACCATAACCTGGGCTTCTCTTATGCATTGCAGCGCACAAATCATGGCGCACAACAACACACTGTTTATTATTCGCCCGACAAAGGGCATAGCTGGCAGCAGATCGCCTCCGGGGAGGAGATATCAACAGACTTTTCACTGCATGCCTTCGACCTCGGACCTTATGAAGAGACCAACGATAATCCGGATCTGCACTTGCGCATATTGTTTACAGACGATGCGGCAAGCAATTTCTCCGGAAACACCCGGTTCGACAATATTGTCTTGAAAGTAACCCCTTTGGAACTCCCATCTGTCAATCCACCACCCGGCCGCATATCTGAAGCATATGAACACCGGCTCACGGCCAGGTACGGTGAAAGGCCTTATCGTTTCGATGTGGTGAAAGGGTCCTTGCCTGAGGGACTGACGCTTTCGGAAGATGGTACGGTCAGGGGCATGCCTGCCAGGGAGGGCAGCTTTGTTTTTGAGGTGGAGGTGACCGATGCCGGAAAAGCCCATGCCCGCCAGGAGTACATCCTGACAATATTCGGTAATGCCCTGATCCATTACTGGCATTTCAATGATCTGGATGAGAATGTCCCCGACACTGTACATGCCGACTTCAGTGTGACAGGAACAAGAGGTTACCTCTATTATCACGGCATAAGCGACGGTTATATGGATGCCGTTGAAGGCACTGCTGTCAATACCTGGTCAGGCGTTACGGGGGGCAGCGGGCTGCGCGTAAGAAACCCTGCGTACAACCGGGAGTTGCGATTCAAAGCACCCTCTGATGGGTTTGATTATCTGCAACTATCCTATGCTGTGCGAAGGACAAACAACGGTGCACAATGGCAGCTGCTGCAGTTTTCGCCCGATGGAGGCCAAAGCTGGATAAGTGCAGGGCCCCCTTACAGGGTCACGACAGATTATGGCCTGAAGACATTTGATCTGCGCACCTATCCGGAAACCGCCGACAATAGCAGACTGATGTTCCGAATATTCTTCATGGGGGAGGAAGCCACCAACACTTCGGGCAACAACCGCTTCGACAATCTGGCGCTGCAGGGTGTTGTGGCACACGACTTTGTTAAGAAAAATGAATTGTTTGCCTTCCCAAACCCGGTTACCAATGGGGTGATTTACTTCCTGGAAACACACAGCGTAAGTCTGTACGACACTTTTGGCCGCCGCATACTCAGGGCCGAGGAAGCCATGAAGATTATGCTCCCTCCCCTGGCCTCCGGTGTCTATTTCATCATCACGGATGACGGGCAACATGCAAAGATCCTTGTTCCATAGATGCCGAAAGGCTAGGATGCCAGAAGGCGGTATTCATTTCAGCAGGATCATCTGCCTGCTGGTTACCCTTCCCGGAGCTTGCAGACGGTATATATAAACACCTCCGCGGTAGTGACTGCCGTCGAAGCTTACCTCATGTTTGCCGGGCTGTTTGTATTCGTCAACCAAATTGGCGACATGCATCCCATGCAAGTTGAAAACATCAATACGCACCGGTCCGCCTTCTGACAATTTGTAGGAGATGGTGGTTTTTCCCCGGAAAGGGTTGGGAAAGTTTTGTTCCAGTGTGTGTTCCTGCCGCCCGGGATCCCTGACCGATACATTGTGGCGCAGGCCGTGGATGGCGATGTTGTCGAAGCGGTTGTTGCCCGAAGAACCTGAAGCCTCTTCGCCGGTGAATACGATTTTTATCTGCAGGTCCGGGTTGTTGTTCACCTCGTTGTAGTCTGACAGGTCAAAGCTGTACAGGGTATATGATGGTCCTACAGCTTCTACTTCTCCCACGAGGTGCCATGTGATGCCGCCGTCGGGAGAATAATGAATCTTTTGTTGACGCGCACCATTGGTGGTTCTGTGAACAGCATATGAGAACGTCAGGTTTTCAAATTCACTCGAAGGGGTTGCAAAGACAAGCTTCCTGGGTGCTGACGGGTTCCTCACACGAATGCCATAACCGGCACCGGCATTTAGCTTGCTGTTGAGCAGGGTGCCGTCGGTGCGGTCCATATAACCTTCGCCTGTGCCGGGATAGGTGATGATGCCCTTTTTTTCTGTCATTGAGAGATCTGCCGCTGCTGACAGAATGGTGCCATCAGGCAGATTGTTGAAATGCCAGTAATGGATCAGGGCCTTTTGTTCGACCCTAAGGGTGTATTCATGGCTGTACTGTCGGCCGGCATCATCTGTCACCGTGATGGTGAATGCAAAGAGGCCTTGTTCGGCGGGTGTCCCCGACAGATGGCCATTGCTGGCGACTTGCATACCCTGGGGCAACGCACCCGATGCCAGGGTGTATTCGTAGGGCGGGGCACCTCCTGATGCTGTAAAGTAATGGCCCGGATAGGTTTCATGTACATAACCGGGCAAGGGGTTTGTCTTTGCCAGGATCAGTTCGATGGCCATGCCCGCCAGTGCCATGTTGTCGAATCGGTTGTTGCCATCGGCCCCGGAGGCCTCATCACCCAGGAATTCAATTTTAAAGCGCAGGTCAGGGTTGTCATTGACTTCTTCCAGGTGGGAAAGGTCGAAGGTGTAAACCTGGTAGTCAAGCCCTATGTTATAGTTGTCGCCTGCCTGTGCCCAGTTTTCTCCGGCGTCGGCTGAATAATAAAAGGCTTGTTGATGTGCGCCGTTTGGCGTTCTCCGGGCAGCAAAAGAGAATACCAGGTCTTTGCGGCCTGCAGAGGATGCATGTATTGTTAACTGCCGGGCATCGGATGGGTTTCGTGCACGCAGGCCGTATCCGGCACCAGCGCCGTGATGGGTGTTGTGCAATGTGCCATCGGTACGGTCCATATACCCACTGCCCGTACCCGGGTAGGTGATCACGGCAGGGGCCGGCACGCTAAAATCCGACTCTGCGATGTGAAGTGTGCCTTCAGTCAGGTTGTTAAAGTGCCAGTAATGGATAAGGGCATCCTGGAAATAGGCCTTCACGTTGGTTTCTTCTTCAAGAAGGAAGCCCGGGTTTGGGTTTGTGGTGTCCCCGATCCCTTCCCAGTGGCTAAAGCGGTGGCCTGGCGCCGGCATGGCCTCCAGCTCAATCGGCATGTTCTCGAAGTAAACCCCCGTCCACGGGTGCCGGTGCCCATCAATCCTGATCGTGTTCACACGCACACTGCCCTGGGAAGGGCTTATCATCTGAATATGCAGATTGGTTTGGGCCCCCAGGCTGAATTCCCCTGCCATATATTGCCGCATATAGTCCGGTCGCTGAGCAGCAAAGTCGCGCATCACGTCGATCTCCGAATCCCAGTGGCCCAAGCCGGAGGGCATTCGCCAGCGGTGGATGTGCTCCGGCATCTCCGGCAGATAGGTGTTGTAATATGTTTCCAGCTTCGCCAGTACGTGCGATTCTTCAAAAGAAGTGTTGAGCAAGTCGGCAAAGCGGGTGATGAAATGATGACGGTAGTCGTCGTTTTCCATCAAGCTGCGTAAGATAAACGTTGACCATGGCGGATTGGGCCAGCTGGGGCCATTGGGCTCCAGGGCAAAGGCGAGGGTGTTGTGTGCGGGGCCTTCTTCCACGCCGGTCACATAGTCGAAATCTAACCCAAAGCCGAAGTCAAGATCGAATACCTGCCAACGCCAGAGACCATCGTGGCCCGGTGGTGCGTCCGGATTGTAAGTGTCGGTGTAATAGCGCCAGTACTGTATGTTGTTTCCCGGCCAGTCGGTGTTCATCACATAGATCTGAGCGATCTGGTAATTGGTGAAGTTCTTCACATCCATCCGGGTTCTTAGCTCAGCATAGTTTTCCGGTTCAGAAACGCCCGGATTATACAGGAATTCGAGCATGTCCCAGTAGTGTTGTTCCCCGTCGGGGTTTCCCCTTTCAAACTGACCATGCCTTTCCAGGATGGTATAGTCCATCTCGTCATCCAGCCCGTAGTGTGTCTGCAGGTAGCGGTTGTCGAGCCGGTCACGGATGTTGTGCACGCCCCAGTACTCACCGTTCAGGAATACGATGGCCGGCCGTGAATATTGTATGTCAAGATTCATGTCTTTAAGGAGCGACTGCATGAAGGAATCCCGGAAAATGGCGTCGCCCCAGTCATTACCGCTGTTGCGCAGCAGGAAACGCTTGTATTCGTCGATCTCTTTGTCAGGAAAGAGTGGATATTCCACCCATGTGGTGCCATAGTCGGAACGGGCATACATGCGCAATGACTTTCTGGGCCGGTTGCGGCTGGTGCCCCCATGTATCCGTGCTCCCATATTTTGGGCGAAAGAAAGGTCCCCGTTCTCCTCAAAGAACTCAAAATGGACCAGGCGTTCCCATTCCCTTCCCCTCTGAGTATAGTTGTTATGGTTTCCGTATACGTAAATGCCGGTGTCGGCATCAAAGAAGGCACCGGCATGGGCATTTATCGAGATCAGGGGCATGGAGTACCGCTGGATGCCCTTATCATCGACCAGGTAACTGTGGGTGGCGACTTTGCCGGGGCGTCCGTTGGGCAGTAAGGCGCAAGCACGGATGGTGTTAATTTTAAAAACTTCGCCTGCAGGGGGTTGCCAGTGTTCATTGTAATGATGTCCCGGACTGATGTTGTTGGTGGGTATCAGCGAAATGATATTGGGGTCGCCGGTGCGGCTGGCGATATGAATGGGGGATGTATAAAGGGTGCTGGTGGAATCAGGGATGCTGCCATCGGTGGTGAACCGGATATCGGCAGCCGGAATCACATCTTCGATGATATAGTCGCCGGGATCATAGGCCACATCATCAAACGTAATGACGGCATCATCGAGCAGCACGCCATCCTGGTCGGTCACAACGAAGGTAACGGTATGCGTTCCCGGACCATAGGGGTCGTCAGGATCATCCGGGTCGCCGGGGTCAATGACGCCCCAGATATCGTAAAACGTAGTGTCGGTTAAAACAGAAACCTCCCTGTTGGGAGGGCCACTCCATTCCCCGTCGCCCCACCCTTTGTGCAGAAAGTATTTATATGCATAGTCACCCGGCGGCAGCTGAAAAGAAAGGGTATAGACCATGTCCTCATCATCTGAAGGCTGCATGACCATATCTTCGTTGGAGCCAGGCTCCGGCCAGTGAGGGTCTGTCATTGTCCCGCTGATGTAGACAGTATCACCGCTTTGATATGGTGAATCAGTCATATCGACTTTGAAGGTGACAACAAAAGAGTTTGAAGATTGACTGCCTGAGGTTGCTTCTTTTGCTTGTCCTCCCCCCTCCTGATGAAGGATTACCTGCAATTCCACATCTTCATCCGTAACGGTCACTTCTCCGTAGGCACTTTCATATCCTTCTTTTTTGACCGCATAATGGTAAACCCCGTCATACGGAGTTTCAAGTGTGAGTTCGAACGCTTCGGTGAAAAATCCGCCGTTGTGCGAGAACACCGGTGGAAGGATTTCAGGCGGCTCCTTGTTAATGCCAGGAAAAGATGCTGCTGTGAGGAGGGACATACCCGTCAGGAACAGGATGGGAATGGTGAATGGGGACCATTTTGCAAGTTTAGGTATGACAGACATTATTGACTCATCAGTTTTCGTCAAAGAACAGGTTCACGCTTTTAATGTTTTGTACCTTCTTGAGTTCATTGATCAGGAGATTGCCACTCTCTTCGCTTTTGAGAAAAACATGAAAAGAGAACTCCGTGAGTTCATTGCCCTCCTCCCCAATGGCTTTTATGTTGACCAGTTTATGGCGGCGGCTGAACCTCCTGACAATCCTGTCAATCGCATCGCCCGACACCTGATCCGAATCTGCCAACACCTGTAAAAGATACTCTCTTCTTGTTGTAAGGCCGAAATCGAAACGGCTGACGATCAAAAATGTCAGTCCGATGAAGAGGGTGCCAGAAATCGCCACGGCGTACATTTTTACTCCGGCTGCCAGTCCTATTGTCAGGGCAAAGAAGATAAACATGATGTCTGCCGCGTCCTTCACTGCCGTCCTGAATCGAATAATTGACATGGCGCCCACCATACCGAAGGCCCTGGCCAGGTTGTTGCCGATTACCATGATGACAATGGAGGTGATCATGGTAAGCATGATAATGGATACGGCAAAAGATGCCGAGTAGTTCAGCCCTTTATAGGTAAACCGGTACAGCGTCGAAATAAGGGTGCCGCAAAACAAAGCCACTAACAGGTTCAGGATCACATCCCGCAAGCTGATAGACAGTGTGAAGATATCTGCAAATTCATTGACCATGGAATAAACTTTCAACAGGCATTAATAATGGGCGTAAGATTTGTTAACATCAAACCCTATCACATATTTTGAAAGGGCTTCATTGCGAAGTTTGAAATCGTGCACGATGTTTTTGATCCAGTCGGGCATTCTCTCTTCATAGTATTTGACCTCTAAAATAAAGTGGCTCTTGAACAGGTGCCTTAGATCGTATTCAGAGTATAGCTCATCCAGACGGGGAAAGTTCCTGCTCCGGATATTCTTATCGAAGGTGATCCTGATCCCCTGATTCAGTTTGCCGTGATAGGCTTCTCTTTCGTAAGTGACCAGGGTGGTGGGGAGGAAGGGCCTGCTTTTGTAGTGGAAAAAGAAACGTCCGGCATCATCGATCGCTTGTTGGCGGGTTTGACTGTGGCCAACTTCCAGGTATTTTTCCAGGTCGCCTGTTGCGAGAAGGTTTTCAAGGTGCTCGTGGGCGACCAGCCCCCTGTGTTTTTTTATCCTGTTTCCGATCTTCCGTTTTACCTCGAGGACAACCCTTTCGTCTCTTTCCCGTTGATTGTAGCCGCGTACCCTAAGCTTTCGCCGTTGCATCAGGCCCTCATGTTTTTCGTGATAGCACATCAGGTCGGGGCTGTCAAAATAAATACTGCGCACGGTATATTGCGGAAGCCCATTGCCATTGCAAGTGGCAAACAGGTCTTCCCTTACAAAGCTCCGTACACGGCTTCGCAACTCATTCAAGAGGTAATTGGGCACCATATATTTACGTTCGTATCTGAACATACAACCATTAATTCTGATAAACTACCCGTGACTTCCTGATCAGGTATTCCTTGAGTGTTACGGGTCCTGTATTGATTCTGGCATCCACGATCATATTGGGCAGCAGGTTTACCCCTTCTGTGTGGTTGATCAATACCGAGACAAAGACCATTGGCCTTCGGTTGATCAATTGCACGCTGTTGTCTATACCTGATACGTAGCCGTTGATTTCCGAACGGCTGTCATTGTTCCGTATAGACACTTCCTGCCCGGGTGCTATATAGGTTTTCTCAAAGGTGTTGACAGGCACATAGACGAGGAAGGATGAAAGGTCTGCCACCCTTATCACCTCGTCCGACACGGTCCCTGTCATGTCGCGCTGCCTGATGATGTTTCCGGAAATGGGCGACAGGATATTCATTGCATTCATATGTTTATCCAGTTCGTTGATCTGGTATTCCAGCGCGGCAATTTGTGAACGTATCACCCCGATCTCTTCTTCTTTCTCCCCGGCGATGATCGTATGGTAGTTAGACCGGGATATTTCCAGGGCATATTCCTTTACCTTCAAGTCGTTAAGGGCCAATTCGTACTCTTGCGTAGATACCAGGTCGTGTTCATACAGATGCTGTATCCTTTCTGTCAGTTTGCTTTGGGTTTCCAATTCCTGACGTGCAAGTTCAACTTCTTCGAGGGCCATCCGGACAGCTTCCGGCTTTTCCCCAGTAAGGTAAACCTGGAGTAACGATTGATGGTATGAAAGGTCTCCGTGCTTTTCGACCATCCTCATGTTCAGTTCGTTTGAGAAAACCCATGCGATGGTATCCCCTTTCCGCACCATGTGGTCCTGAATCAGGCTTTCATTGAAGAGAAAACCCACGATGTCGCCGCGTTGAAACTCCATGACCTTGTATTCGTTGATGCTGCTGCTTTCATGATCTTCCAGTATGTTCATGAGCGTACCGTCAGCTGCCTTGTAGAGTCCCCACTCTTTTACCGGCTTTACAATACCCTTGCCACGAACAGAATAGGGAACATCGACCAGGAAAACCAACAGAAGAACGGTGGCCAGCAAGATCAGCAAGAATCCCCAAAACAGTCTTTTCATTGTTATTTCAATAGGCTCATTTAGCAATACGGTACATTGACATTCCCTTTGTGTATACCAGGAACGCAATCGTCAAACACAAAATTTCATGTGTCGGGCAAAGTAATGGTTTGCATACCCAGTGCCGATACACATAGTTCCATATCGGCCATTGTTCATGCAAATATCGGTAATTTTGGTTGAATTGCCTAGCAATGTTACTGTGTCGGTTAAGCCGCAGATTTTTTTCAGGTCAAAAAAAGAAGATCATCACATGGCCATAGCTCCGTTATGATCTTGTTTATCATAGATGGGAAAAAAGGTCAAGCCCCGGGCCCGCTAGATGAGTGTAAACACGACCCCGGCAGTGTATTGTTTTTGGGACCCACATCAGTTACGCCTTCCCAAAAATATCATGATATAATATGCAAGTGTTGCCAGGGAGGCCAGTGCCGCGACAACATATGTCAGTGCCGCCCATTTCAGGGCGTCTTTGGCGTTGCTGTATTCTTCACCGACCGTCATGCCTGTATTGGTGAGCCAGGTCAGGGCGCGTTTGGTGGCATCAAATTCAACGGGCAGGGTGACAAAGCTGAACAGTGTTGTGGCAGCAAACATGATGATGCCGGCCAGCAGGATACCCGGGTAGGCTTCCACGGTAAGGATGCCGGCGAGCAGGACCCATTGCATATAGCGTGAGCTGACGCTGATTACCGGTACCAGGGCGGAACGCAGCTGCAGAAAAGCATAGGCCCGGGCATGCTGCACCGCATGGCCGCATTCATGGGCAGCTACGGCGGCGGCAGCTACGGAGCGTCCGTTATAAACCCCGGCACTGAGATTCACTGTGCGGTCCAAAGGATTGTAATGGTCTGTCAAGCGACCGGGGGTGGAGATAACCTTAACATTTTCCACACCACTTTCACGAAGCATCTTCTCGGCAATATCGCGGCCTGACAACCCACTGCGAAGGGGCATGCGCGAATATTTTGCAAAACGGCGCTTCAGCTGCCTGGAAACCAACCAGCTAAGCAGCATGAACACCCCGAAGATGATTAATATTTCTGTGTTAATGATCATTGTGTCTGACGATATTTTGTTTGTCAATATTGGCAGGCAAAGATAATCAAAAAGCGGGCCAGCAGATCCGGACTGCCAAACTGGCGCCCGTTAAAAAAAGTTAAGTACCCTGCTGCTGTGATTGTCCATTTTATGTCAGGTTTGTAAAAAGACATATTCTGATTAGTTTTGCATAGATAAAAAGTGGTATATGAAGAAACCTTTGATTCTGGTCACCAATGACGATGGGGTTATGGCCCCGGGAATACGTCATCTGGTAAAATTCATGCTTGAGTTGGGTGAGGTAGTGGTTGTTGCCCCTGACAAACCCCAAAGTGGCATGGGGCATGCAGTTACGATCACCAATCCTTTGCGTTTGGAGAAGATCACTGTTGATGGCGGGCATGACGAATACAGTTGCAGCGGGACCCCTGTTGACTGTGTGAAGCTTGCAGTGAACAGGGTGTTGAAGCGAAAGCCTGATCTGCTGGTTTCCGGCATTAACCATGGCGCCAACTCATCCATCAGCGTGATCTATAGCGGCACGATGTCGGCCGCCATTGAAGGTGCCATGGAAAGTATTCCGTCAATCGGGTTTTCCCTTCTGGATTATCGCTTTGATGCCGATTTTACACAGGCACGCAATCATATCCGTCTGCTGGCTGCCAATGTGCTGGAACACGGGCTTCCGAAAGGCATTTGCCTGAATGTAAACATACCCGCTTTGAAAGAACGGGATATCAAAGGGGTGATGGTCTGCCGCCAGGCCCGCGGCAACTGGGAGGAAGAATTTGACTACAGGAAGGATCCCAGGGGCAAGGATTATTACTGGCTCACCGGACGTTTTAATTTGCATGAGAACAGCAACGAAACAGATGACTGGGCATTGAAAAACAATTACATCTCGGTAGTGCCGACACAATTTGATTTTACAGCCCACGGCCTGATACAGGAAATCAAAAAATGGGACTTCAATGTTAAATAAAGACAGATGGGTGCTGGGTATAGTCATTGGTATTCTCTTGCCCATGATGATGTACGGCATTGTTTTGATGATCCTCATCCCCCATGGCAATGTTGAGAATTTGATATATCTCGACAGGCCAAAGGTGCCTGCCCTGGTGGCGATTTTTTCCAATTTGCTTCCCTTCCGTTATTATATGGTAAATAAAAAATACGATCGCACCGGCAGGGGGATATTATTGGTTACCTTTATCATGGTACTTCTGTTTTTTTATTTCTTTTAGTTTAGTGATGTGAACCCATGGCACGTTATTATTTAATAGCCGGTGAGCCTTCGGGCGACATGCACGCTGCCAATCTCATGAAGCACGTTAAGGTGCATGACGCCGATGCCTCTTTCCGCTACTGGGGAGGCGACCGGATGATGGCGGAAGGCGGCGTCCTGGTGAAACATATACGGGACCGTTCATTCATGGGCTTCTGCGAGGTTGTCAGCAACCTGAGAACCATCCTTCGCAACATCAAATACTGCAAACAAGACATCCTTTTGCACCGGCCCGATGCCCTTATCCTTATAGATTATCCGGGCTTTAACCTGCGCATGGCAGATTTTGCCAAATCACACGGGATTCCTGTTATCTATTATATCAGTCCACAGGTCTGGGCCTGGAAACAATCCAGGGTGAAAAAGATAAAGCGGGTTGTGGACAAGCTCCTGGTGATTCTTCCTTTTGAGAAAGCTTTTTACAGGCGTTTCAATATGGATGTGACCTTCCCCGGTCACCCTCTGCTGGATGAAGTTGTCCCATTGAGGGAGTCGGTTAACCATGCGGCTTTCAGAAAAGAGAACCGCCTGTCCGGCAAACCAATCGTTGCACTTCTTCCCGGAAGCCGGAAACAGGAGATCAGCCGTATGCTGACAGAGATGACAACCCTTGCACCACACTTCAATGATTATCAGTTTGTGGTTGCCGCTGTGTCAAACCAGGAGGGATCGCTTTACAATCAGTTTACACGAAGGGAAAATGTGTCTGTCGTTTTTGATCAGACCTATTCTTTGCTGGCCAATGCCAGGGCTGCACTGGTGGCTTCGGGTACGGCCACGCTCGAAACAGCACTTTTTGGCGTCCCCCAGGCTGTTTGTTACAAGGCCAACCCTTTGTCTTATTTTATCGCCCGCCAACTTATAAGGGTGAAATACATCTCCCTGGTGAACCTCATTATGGACAAACCCGTTCTGAAAGAGATGATACAAAACAATTTCAGCCAGCAGGCCATGCGTGATGAACTGGACAGGTTGCTGCATGATGAAACCCATCGCCGGAAAATGAAAGAGGCCTATCGACACCTTGAAAGCATGCTCGGCGGCCCCGGTGCTTCAGACAATGCAGCCCGCGTTGTCGCCCGGTTTGCCGGAGCCACGAAAGAATGACCGGGTGCCGCCGGACCCATTCCCATTCATTGAGGCATTGTGACCGGACCGCTCCCGGACTGTCCTGCTTACGCCATTCCCCGCAGTGTCTTGTCTTTTTCCCAGCCTTTCCGTTTTCCGGATCATCTCCCTCCCAGGCTCTCCGGCTTTAGCTCTGCCCTGAACCTGACGTTTGTGAACCTTTTCAAACATCTATGGCAAATCTTTGCCAAAACACATCATCCGGGTCTCCCGGCGACGGAAATCAACCGTCTAATATAAAAACATCTTATACATTAACGGACATGAAGCATAATATTGTATATTTATCCCATAATGAAAGATCTGCGAGCTTATATGCCGCTACCCAGGCTCTTTTTACCTTTTGGATTGGGTGTAATGGCCTTTCTGTTGTGGGGGGAGTCATATACAATGGGCGTTATTTTTATTGGACTCATGGTATCCAGCCTGATGTGGTTTATCCTGGTCAGGATATGGGTAACCCCTTATTCCAGAGATTGGCTGTCGGGCTTTTGTTATTCCTGCCTGTTCCTTTCGGCCGGATATTTGCTGGCCGGTCAGCACAACCAGTTTCACTCTGTGGGTCATTTCAGGCATTTTCATAAAAATGATGGATACTTGCTGGTACAGGTCAGGGAGCCGGTTTCAGAAAGTGCAAACACATACCGGCTTGTTGTTGATGCGGTTCTTTTCGTGAATGACAGCGTCCGTCAGCCCGTTGGGGGCCGTTTGATCTTATATTTTGCCAGGGACAGCCTGGTGCCAGCCATTTTCTATGGCGACCGTTTGATCATAAAAAACAGTTACAACGAGGTCGCACCACCCCGGAACCCCGGGGCATTTAACTACCGGCAATATTTAGCTCGCAACAATATCTTTCATTCTGCTTACATCCATCCGGGGCACTGGCATCATACCGGGGAGAACCGTGGCAACAGGTACATGTTTATGGCCCTGGTGCTGCGCCAGAAAGCATTGTCGGTTTTCAGGGAAAACCATCTCGCGGGACGGGATTTTGCAGTGGTTTCCGCTTTGTTGCTCGGGTACCGGGAGTACCTGGATGAGGACCTCCGGCGCGAGTTCGCCGGGGCAGGAGCCATGCACATCCTTTGTGTTTCAGGACTGCATGTCGGCATTATATTCATGGTCCTGAAGAACATGTTGTCTTTTATTACCCGCATTGCCGGAGGCCGGTTCATCAGGACAGCTTTGATCATATTCTTTATATGGCTGTATGCAGCCATCACCGGTTTCAGCCCGTCCGTTTTGCGGGCCTCTGTCATGTTTTCTTTCGTTGCGACAGGGCAAAGCTTCAAGCGGCCAACGAACATTTATAACACCCTGGCCGCTTCTGCTTTCGTGCTGGTCGCCATAAATCCAAATATCATCTCACACATTGGTTTTCAACTATCCTACCTGGCTGTACTCAGCATTGTCAGCCTGCAGCCCCGGCTGTACAAAATGATCCGGATGAATAACGCGATCCTCGACAAAGCCTGGTCAATCATTACGGTCTCCCTTGCCGCCCAGCTGGCTACCGGCCCGCTGGCTTTATACTATTTCAATCAATTCCCGAACTATTTTATTTTGACCAACCTGGTTGTGATCCCCCTGGCAGCCATGATTATTTATTCCTCCCTGCTGACCCTTTTACTGACCCCCGTTCCAGTCATTGGCACGGCGATGGGGCATGTGCTGTCGGCCGTGGTCAATGTCCTGCACCGCTCTGTCCGGCTTATCGAAGGGATGCCAGGGTCAACCACAAGCGGCCTCCACCTGAACTTGCCCGAAACATTGATGATCTTTGCCCTGATTGTGTTTTTTTGTCTTTATTTGATCCGTGGGAAGCGTCAAACCATGATTGCCGCCTTGCTCGCTTTGCTTTTCATCGTCACTTCCGTCTCGCTGCGCAACATCCGAAACAGCCATCAGCAATATTTTGTAGCCTACAGCACCAACCGGGGTACAGCCATTGATTTTATTTCAGGCAGGCATGCCCTGCTGCTGGCTTGTGACAAGGTTCTGTCAGACCCCCGGCAAACAAAATTCAACATTTCACCCAACCGGTTGCAAAGGGGCGTCAGGAAACCCTTACAAATACTGGCTCTGGATGACACAGCCCCTCTCAGTGTTGAAAACAGGTTTGCGCGCATGGGGGATATGATATTTTTTGATGGGATGATGATGTTGTTGATCCATGATGACAGGATGGCCAGGCTGTTTGAAACGATCCAGGGTATGGGGTCTATCGCTAAACCGGATAGTACCGTGTCCCTGTTTCCTTACTCCGTTGATTATTTGGTGGTTGCACAGAATCCACGCCTTGATATCGCTGTTGTATTACAGTACATTCAGCCGGGACGAGTGATCATTGACGCGTCCAATACGGCCTGGAATGCAGAACGCATGGAAGCTTCCTGTATTGAAGCAGGCGCAGATGTATGGAATATTCGCAGGCTGGGGGCATATGAGGGGCGCCGGCGTTGAGTCCTGGCATCCCCGCCATGCAAACTCCTTAAGAAGAACAGATCAGATAAAGGCGGTCAACATGAATGCCACCAATAAAGGAACAAGGATGGTGAGCACAATGCCATGAAACAATGCGATGATGGCGAATTCCTTTCCTGCGGCAGAGGTGATGATCGGCAGGGTTGTGTCCATGCTGGTGGCTCCGGCAGCACTGATGGGGGCAAGCTTTCCAAACCACAATACCATCAGCGGTGCCATGACCAGTGTGATGATCTCCCGGATCACATTGGAGAGCAGTGCAACGACACCAAGTGCTTCACTATGCATCTGGGTAATCATAATGCTTGAAAGACTATAATAGCCAAATCCTGCCCCAACGGCCAACCCTTCCCTCAGCGATACTCCACCGATGAAATTTGCCATAAGCAAAACACCTGCAAAGGTTCCGGAAATGGTAGCGACGGGAATCAGGAACAGCCGGAATCCCCCTTCCCTGATCAGTGACAGGGACCGGTGATCTGCACCAATGCTGACACCAACCAGGAACATCAGGGCATATAATGCATATTTGCCAGGATTTGTGTCAATGACGAATCCAGGGATCCAGCCGGCGTAACCCAGCAACACGCCCATTGTAAAAGCCAGTAATATTTTAAGGCTGTTGATCAAACCGTTATTGTTTATGTTTAAAATACAGTTTCCAAAGCAGCAGGGCAAGCAAAACGCTTCCGGCAATCCCGCCAAGACTCAATACCAGGGCAGTCAGGCCAAGAGATGGCAGGTTTGACATGATCAGCGGGTCGCGGCCAATCCACAATCCGAGAAGAAACAAAAGCAGGAAGATGCACCACATGATCAGCTTTTCAATCACTTTGATCGTTTGATGCCTGTCCCGGATCAGGTATCCCAGGAGAATGCCACCCGACATGAAGACCAGTACTTCAATCATACAGAAACGGCTTTGATCTCATCAAAAAAAACAAAAACGGTGCAAGGGGTTAAGGCCGGCGGAAAAGGTACTGGATGAATGAGCCTTTATAGCCTTGCAGCAGTATCTTTTGGCCTGTCGCAGGTTCCATGCCAAGGTTCATATCGTTGCGGCGGTAAAGGTTCTCCATCCGTATCCCGTGATAATGCGATATGTCTGCCATGGTTTCGCCTTCCCCGGCGATATGATATTCTGTGCTGCCCTTTCGTCTCTTTGGCTGAAGATACACCCTTTGTCCGGCCTCCAGATCATCATCGTCACCCAGGTCATTGTAATTGATGATCTGCCTGCGACGCATATCCAGCTCACGGGCCAGGGAAGCGGGGGTGTCCCCCTCGCGTGCGATCACATAATTGATGCGGTTGTGAGAACCGACCGGACGCACCCCCCTTTGAGCAGGAGTGAGTGCGGCTGCCACAACGCCAGTATCCAGATCCTCTCCCCCTTTTCTGGGCAGCCTCAAATAATGTTCAGCAATCATGAAATCGGCGTCAAGGGCTTTCCGGTCGAAACGATACAGACTGTGCTCATTGATCAACCTGATCAGCAACTCTGCGTACCGTGGATTGGTAGCGTAACCTGCATCTTTTAACCCAAGGGCCCAGCCTTCATAATCAGTAGGTTCCAGTTCAAATAAAAAAGCATACCAGGGACGGGTAAGGATAAATTCACTGTGATCCAAAAAAGATTGTATGGGATCGGTATAACGCCGGAAACATTCTTCAGGTTCGTCATCATCATAGAAATAAGCCATCCCGGTCCAACCATGGCATTTAATGCCAAAATGGTTGTTTGCCTCAACGGCCAACTCGCTGTTGCCGAAACCCGACTCAAGAATGGCCTGCGCAAGCTTGATGCTGGCAGGGATGCCCGATTCACGCATCTCAGCCATGGCAATGAACTTATATCTTTCAATGTATTCAGGAAGTGTTATCCCTTGTTGGGCAAATAAACCGGAAGGCAAAAGAAACAAAGAAAGAAGCAGCTTTTTTAAAATGCGTTGCGAAAATTGAAGCATAAACACTATTTTTGATAGTTAAAAAAGGGAATGGGTTTTCCGGTAAAATTTAACCCATTGGGATTCAAAAATACAGAAATTGCTGTATTTATATAATGGAAATCATTAAAAAATATTTTCCTGACCTTTCAGAAAATCAACTTAATGCACTGGATCGGCTATGGCCACTTTACCAGGACTGGAACCAGAAGATCAATGTAATATCCCGCAAGGATATGGATTTTTTCTATCTCCGCCATGTGCTGCATTCCCTCTCCATTTTGAAGGTCGTGGATTTTCTGCCCGGCACCGACATCCTTGATGTGGGTACTGGCGGAGGTTTTCCGGGGATCCCCCTGGCGATCTGTTGCCCGGAAAGTAATTTTTTGCTGGTTGATTCTGTACGGAAAAAAATCAAGGTGGTTGATGATGTGGTTGAAAAACTGGGACTTGAAAACGTCACCACACAAAGTATAAGGGCCGAAGAATTAACCGGCCGGTTCGATTTCATTACAAGCAGAGCGGTTAAAGCATTGCCGGTATTTGTACGGTGGATCAGGGACAACATCAAGGCCATTGACAAACACCCCATTTCAAATGGCATACTTTACCTGAAAGGAGGAAGTTTTGAGGACGAACTGGCAG
>SLCY01000073.1 GCA_007125585.1 Bacteroidales bacterium | reverse complement strand
TCCGGCTCCGGCGAAGAGTATGGCTGGAACCTTATGGGAAACCCCTTCGCCAGTGCACTGCACTGGAATGACGACAGCTGGGACCTCGGAGCCAATGTGGGAGGCATTGCAAAAGTATGGGGCGAAGGGTCCCAGAGCTATAAAGACATCTTTGAAAGAGGCATCATCCCCTCCATGCATGGCTTCTTTATATATTTCGGCCCGGACGAAAAAGAGGCCGGCACGATCACCATACCTGCAGGAGCCCGCACACACGGCGACAACGAGGGGTACAAAGAAACGGACGACCTTTTACGCCTGGTGGCGAGGGATGTTGACCACCAAACGGCACAGGAGGTCATCCTCCGCTTCAAGGAGGTTGCCTCCACCGGCTTCGACCTGCCCTACGACGCCTACTTCCTCGCCGGACATGCACCTGCTCTCTATTTTCTTGCCGGCGAAAAACAACTGTCAACCTATTCACACCCCACATGGACCGATAGCCTGACCATCCCGATGGGCTTCGAGAAGAACACCGCCAACGAGTTTTCTCTCGAGCTTGCTGAAACGATCCCCGACACGCCGGTCTTTCTCTACGACATGCAGTCAGAGACACTGCATGAGCTCACCACCAACGAGCCCTACACGTTCAGCGCAGCAGAGGGCGACCACCCCCGCCGCTTCGAACTGCGGCTAGGACTGGTACTGCCGGACAAACTAAGGGAAGAGCCAGTCTATGTCTATGCCTTCAACAACGTGGTCCACCTCATCTTCCAGGATGAAGAAGCAGGCCGCACCCTCGAGGTGATCGACATCAAAGGCCGCAAAGTGTTCAGCCGCACCCTCGGCCACGGCCTCCTCCATTCCCAGCCCCTGCATCTCTCACAAGGACTCTATATCATAAGGGTCACAACGACAGAAGGCACCTTTACAGAAAAGGTCGTCCTGACAGGTGAATGGTGACAACCCACCCGGCAGATCCCCAACCCCATTGAATCCTCCCTTTGGCCGAACCACACAAGCCCTGGCCTCTGACCAGTAAAAGGCGCATCGCCAGCCTCGCCGTGCACAAAACGCTCACGATCGTACCTGCCGCCATGGCCTTCAAACAAAGTTCCGTGCCATTGCCTCATGATGATGCATATAAACGTGGTTGTCGTTTAAATGACGGATGGTGGATGATGGGGTATTTGATCCTGATCAAATTGAGGATAAATAACGGGATGGTGGCTTACACAAATATCAAAGTTCATTATATTTGCAATCTTCTTGTGACAAGCCTTAATAATTCATGGAAAGCATGACAGACGATAAAGAGAAACAGCAGGACAGACATTGGCATGCGATGGATGCCGATGAGGTGGTTAAAGCGTTTGAGGTCGACAGCGGCAAGGGCCTCAGTGGGGATGAGGCCGCCCGGCGCCTCGAGAAGTACGGCCGCAACGAAATACCCAAAGGTCCGAAGCGTACCTGGTGGCAACGGCTGCTGGCCCAGTTCCACAACGTGTTGATATATGTTCTGATCGGCGCTGCGGTGATCACCGCGCTGATGGGTCACTGGATCGACACCTGGGTGATCCTCGCGGTGGTGATCGTGAACGCCCTGATCGGGTTCATCCAGGAAGGGAAAGCGGAAAAGGCCCTGGAGAGCATCCAGCAGATGCTTTCGCTCGAGGCGCTGGTGATACGCGACGGTACGAAGAAGACCATCGACGCGGAAGAGCTCGTACCGGGCGACGTGGTGCTGTTGAAGTCGGGCGACAAGATCCCGGCCGACCTGCGGCTGGTGAAGTCCAAAGACCTGCGGGTGGAAGAGTCGCCACTTACCGGAGAGTCCACCTCGGTCGACAAGGCGGTGGAGCCGGTCGAAGAGGACGCTATCATCGGTGACCAGTACTCGATGGCTTTCTCCGGGACGTCGGTCACCTACGGGAAAGCCACCGGCGTTGTCACAGGGACAGGCACCGGCACCGAGATCGGCAAGATCAACGTGATGATGTCGGAAGTGGAAGAGATCACCACCCCGCTGCTCCAGAAGATCGAAAAGTTTGGCAAGTACCTATCGCTGGTCATCCTCGGTATCGTATCCCTGTTCTTCGCGTTCGGATACTTCTTCCGGGGCGACGAATACAGCATTGCAGAGCTGTTCATGGCAGTGATCGGCCTGGTGGTGGCAGCGATACCCGAGGGCCTCCCAGCCATCATGACCATCACACTGGCCATCGGCGTACAGCGCATGGCCGCACGGAACGCGATCATACGCAAACTCCCGTCGGTCGAAACGCTCGGCTCGGTGAACGTGATCTGCTCGGACAAGACCGGTACGCTCACCCGCAACGAGATGACCGCCCGCTCCGTGATCACCGCTGAGAAAGAATACCGTATTGAAGGGACCGGGTATAAGCCCGAAGGGAAGTTCAGCCTCGACGACAAGGAGGTGGACCCCAAAGAGGAGAAGGTGCTCTGGCAACTGTTGCAGGCGGGCAGGGTATGCAACAATGCGCAGATCCGGGAAGGAGAGAACGGCGAATGGGAGCTCATCGGGACACCCACCGAGGGGGCCATCCGCACCATGGCAAACAAAGCCGGACTGGACGATTTCAAGCCCGAACGGATCGACAGCATCCCGTTTGAGTCGGACCACAAGTACATGGCGACCCTCAACCAGGTGGACGACAAACGCTATGTGTTCATGACAGGTGCGCCGGAGCGCGTTCTCGAGATGTGCACCAAACAGCTCACCGAAGACGGTCCGGAGGATGTCGACGCCGGCTTCTGGGAGGAAAAAATGGAAGAGGCCGCCGCCAGGGGACAACGTCTTCTTGGCATGGCCTTTAACGAGTCCAAAAAGGAAGAGCTCAACAAGGAAGATTGCGAGGCCAACAAGATATTCCTTGGCATCGTCGGCATCATTGACCCGCCACGCGACGAAGCGGTAGAGGCGATCAGGGAGTGCAAGGAAGCGGGTGTCGAGGTGAAGATGATCACCGGCGACCATGTGATCACCGCACGGGCCATCGGAAAAGAGATCGGCATCGGCGATGGCGAGAAGGCCATCTCCGGCAAGGAGCTGGAGAAGATGAGCGATGAGGAGCTCCAAAAGGCGGTCGAAGAATACGATGTGTATGCGCGTACCTCGCCCGAGCACAAGCTCCGCCTGGTGAAAGCCCTACAGGCCAACAACAAGTTGTGCGCCATGACCGGCGACGGCGTGAACGACGCCCCGGCGCTGAAGAAGGCCAACATCGGTATCGCGATGGGCATCAAGGGTACCGAGGTGTCGAAAGATGCGTCGGAGATGGTGCTTGCCGACGACAACTTCGCGTCCATCGCCAACGCCATCGAAGAGGGACGTACCGTTTACGACAACATCAAAAAGGCGCTGCTCTTTATGCTTCCGACCAACGGTGCGGAGTCGCTGGTGCTGATGGCCGCCATCCTCATCGGGATGGTAATGCCCATAACACCCCTGCAGGTGCTGTGGGTAAACATGGTCACGGCAGTCACACTGGCCCTGGCCCTCGCCTTTGAGCCCATGGAAGAACAGGTGATGGAACGGCCACCCCGGTCGCCCGACGAACCGATACTCGGTAAGCACTTCATCTGGCGCATCGTATTTGTCTCTTTCCTGGTCGGTGGAATCACCATGGCGACGTTCACCATCATGCAGTCGCAGGGCGTCGACGATGCCGTGGCACGCACCATCGCCGTGAACACGCTGGTGGCCGGACAGCTGTTCTACCTGTTCAACTGCCGCAAGATCAAGATGCCCGCCATCGGCAAAGGGTTCTTCGGCAACAAGTATGCATTTATCGCCGCCGGCGCCCTTATCGCGCTGCAGATGCTCTTTGTGTACACACCCTTCATGAACACCTTCTTCGACACCGCCCCCATCGAAGGGCACTACTGGTGGTACTCCCTCGCGGGCGGCGTGATCGTGTTCATCACGGTAGAGCTGGAGAAATTTTTGATACAAAAGCGGGGATAGCCAACAGCCGGCAACAACAACTGCAAACGAAGCCCTGTGGCCTGATGCGGCCATCTCTTCCCTATCTGGAAACGATCCTGAACGATCGTACGGCCTGTTGTGTTCCCATGGTGACCACATAGATGCCGGCCGCCGGCAGGTTGAGCGGATAGCTATACTTCCCGGCACCGCCGGGCCTTAAGACACGCATCCTGCGGCCACTGATATCGTGTACAACCACCTCAGTGTCATATCCGGCACTTTCCACGTAGAGGATGTCGTCGTGGTACCACGCATTGCCCGAAAAAGCCCTGGCCTCCGTGTCAACGCCGACGGGCTCCGTCATGCTGAAATGCAGCCTGAAGCGTGCCGGGCTATCCCCTTGATGAGCCTCAAAGCTATGTTTGTTGTCTCCGCCCAGTTCGTGGACCGTCCCCGTGACTAGGTCCTCAAGATACAGTGGCCGCCCATCGAAGACACCGGAAACATCATCCGCTGAAAGGGTGTATTGCCCCGTGGAAGGGAAATGCATGCCAAGCATGACCTTCAGCTGTTCATGGACTTCGGGCAAGCTGTTGACAGACACCTCCACCTCATCGGAGGTATATGAGTAGAGCTGCGGCATGTCACCGTCGAGGCTGTAAAGCTTCAGGGCATCCCTGCGGTCGCGCCCGAACTCTGCTCCCGCGATGACACGGATGCTTGTATGGTCGCTGAAGGAGCCGTGGTCGAGCCGCAGCACCAAGGCATCCTGCATGTCGTTGCCCTTGGCACAAGAGTCACCATGAACCCTCACCTTGTCAGTAAAAACAATGCTACCCGGCGAACCGTCAGCCTTCACGAAAAAGCCTCTGCCTGCCGGGATCACACCACATTCAACTTCAATATAATTATTTGTCCCACTGTCATACACATAGGCAAAATCGTCTTCCAGGGCGGATTTGTCCACAACACCCCAGTCGATACCAGATGGATATGGGTTCCCGATCAGGTTCCAGCCCTGGTGGGCATCAGGGGAATAGTCAAGATCAACCCGGATATCGCCCGTATTTGGCTGACCACGGAAAGAAAAGGGGTTTTCTGCAAATGTCCCAGGAAAATAAGACACCATGTAGCCTTTGCCTTCAACGAAGTCCTCGTCGAAATGGGGGTTGCTTGTGGCGCCCGGATTCCGGATGTCGACCCACGGGTGGCCGGGGGCGCCCTCATCGAAATAGTAAAAATAAAAGTCGCCGGGAAGCACTCCCCCTTCATCGGGCTCCGGAACGAAATCCGAGCCGATGATGGTCATCCCTTCCACCGGGGCCGAAACGAACTGCCATTCATCGTAAGGGATATCATGTTCCATAATAAACGTGCCATGGATGGTCAGGTTGCCTTCATCGAGCAGTGTTGCCCCCCTTTCAAGGGTGAGGTTTTTGACATGGGCGCCGGGGCACACGGTAGGATAGCTCAACGCCAGCCCGCCCGGAATGAGAGCGCTCCTGCCAGGTCCCGGCAAGCCGTCGCTCCAGTTTTCTTCGTCACCCCAGAGCTTGTTCTTGGTGCCAACCCAGACTGTTGGCGGCAGTTCCTGTTCAACATGCACCACCTTTACCTCAGAGGGTGGGGACTCTCCCTGTGGACAATCATACTCGGCAGTCACAAAATACGCATACAGCCCATGCTGTAAGCCCCTGTCCATAAACTGGGTGGTTTCCGGGTCGGTTATATGGGCGACCTCGACAGAGTCCCTGTACACCTTGTAACCCCTGACCGGCGATGCCCCGTTGGCAGAATGCCACGCACCTGATGCCCGTAAAAGCATGACCATTTCTGCATTCGGCCCGCCGGACACACCTGCTGGGTCATCATAACCGTCAAACAAAGCCGCGACCGACCGGTCTGCTGTTTCAGCACCGGGGGCATTCCATGAAAGGCTGACGTCGTTTCCGTCAACCACCTCTGCAAAAAGGTCTGTTGGCCCGGCAGGGAGAGCCACTGTTACCATGATAAAATCATATTCAGTATTTGTCGCCTCCCCGTTGACTGTCAGGCTCACCGTCTTTTCCCCGGGAACCGTGTAGGTTACCGTATGCGGGCCCTTACCGGTGGCCGTTACAGGATGGGCACCCTCTCCAAAGTCCCATTGCCAGCAATGGATCTCTTCACCGACTGAAGCATCGGTAAAGGTCACGGGGTCACCCGTTTCAACGTGTGTCGGACTGGCCGAGAAAGCGGCATAGAGGTCTGCCGGCTCGCCGGTGACGGAGATGGCATCGATACAGACCCCATATCCCCAGTTTGCCTCCCCTTCAAAGGCGATATAAAAGCTGTTGCTCAGTGCTTCTTCGGGGATATCCAGGTCGACATGCCTCCAGTCGCTCACATTGTCATCGAAGGTGTCGAGCAAGACCCACTCTCCCGCCGGGGAGCTGCGGTAATAGACCCTCAGCACGTCCTGGTCGCCGTACCAGACCTGGTTGACATAATGAAAGCTGAGCCGTACATCCGAATAGGTGGCCAGAGCGAGCCTGGGTGTGATCAGCTTGGAGGTCCGTCCCCTCGGAGAGGTGGTAATCTTGAAGAAGACGTTGTTGTTTCCCTCGTAAGGGGAAGGGGGGTTGTTCCATCCGTTGCCCTGGCCAACCTGCCAGTTTACATTTCCTGATTCATACTTTTGAGACCAGCAGGAAGGCAGTGTGTTCCCATCAAAATTCTCGGTGAATGGCAGGCAGGTTATCATGCGGCACGCTGTCATGGTGCGGGCGGTTTGACCGGAGGAGTAGTTCAGGGATGCATCATACGAAAAGGCTTTGTAATAATAGTTGGTGGCCGGTTCCAGTCCGGTGTGCACGAAGCTGTTATTGCTGCCACGGCTCAGCACCATACCTCCGCCGGGGATGGTCTGTCCCGGACCATATTCGGCCCCGCTTTCGGGGATGCCAAAGGCATTGTCGGGCGACCATGCCAGCATGACATCATGCCCCTTGTCATTCATTGTCCATTCCAGGTGCACCTGTTCCTCGTCGGCTGCCGTTGCCGAGAAGCCGTTGGGATTGACAATGCCGTGGAGAATATCTTCTGCGGCGGCCAGTGACCTGAAGGCGTTCAGCCTGCCCGTACCGAGCTGTCCGGCATATGCCGGGTTCTCACCATAGTGGTCGTCCGTGTTTTCTACAAGCAGGTCCCACAACATGTCGTTGTCCAGGATGAGGCCGTTCCGGTGGGCATAGGAGATCAACAAGGCGGCAGCCCCGGAAACATGGGGACAGGCCATGCTGGTGCCCTGAAACCAGGCATGTCCGTCACCGGTGATGGTGCTGTAGACGCCGCGGCCAGCGACATGGTTGGTTTCACCCCCCGGTGCGGACAGGTCAACCCAGCTGTCGAAAGTGGAATACCATGCTTTCTGATCCAGGTTATTCGTTGCTGCCACAGAGAGAACACCCGGGTAACAGGCAGGATACCAGTTGCCCGTGGTGTTCGAATTCCCTGCGGCAAATATGGTGATGCCACCCGTCATGACATCTCCACCGCCATTGACATTGAAATAGTCAATGGCGTTAAGAACGGCGTGTTCATAAGCTCCGGGATATACGTATCCCCAGCTGTTTTGTGAAATTGCTGCACCATTATCGGCCGCCCATATTATGGCATCTGCAAAGCCGCCTGCCTGGTTTTGGGCAAACACCTGGGCCGACATCAGCCGTACGCCATCGCCTGTGCCCGACCCGCCAGCGACCCCGGCAACGCCGGTGTCATTATTGCTTACCGCCGCAACAGTGCCCCCAACGTGCGTACCATGATTGCCCGGGATGACATTGACACTGTTGTCAACAAAATTATACCCATGCGCGGGGTATTCAGGATGCTCCCACATGCTCGCAGCAAGGTTGGGATGGTCATACTGTATGCCGTCATCAATGATGGCTACAACCACATCGGGATGACCTTTTTCCATTTCCCAGGCACGCAGCAGTCCAATATCGGCCCCGGGCAAGCCACCATGCTGCCCGGTATTGTGATAGTGCCACTGGTTGACGAATTCGGGGTCGTTCGGAACCCAGCCACCGGCATGTTCATCACCATTCATGCAGACTGCATCCGGCCTGACATGCACATCCATAAAACCACCGTCAAGCTGCCTTTTCCTGAAAGAAGGCTCGGCGATCTCCACCTCCGGCAGGCTTTCGTAGGCTTCTATCAACTGCAGGATATCTGCGTCCTCATCCACCTGCAGCTGATACCATAAGTGAAAGCCCCAGGCGACATGCCTTTCAGTAAACGTATGTCCCCCTGCATGGGAAAGAAAATATTGCCTTGCCTCATACACCCCATGACGTGCATTCAGCCTGTCTATCTCCTCCAGTCTGAAAGAGACAATGCCGTCTTTGTCGACCGACACCGCATGCTCCTCCAGGTGCCCTGTCATTTCAAGGGTGAACTTGATCCGCAAAGTCCCTTTTTCCCGTGCCTCTTCATCAATCTTGTCATAATGGATGGGGGGGCGCACCCCGCGAACCACCGTGTAACCATTTATAATGGAAGTTTCTCCCTCCCATACCGAAGCATGGCGATCCTGTATCTGATCACCACGGGCGGCAGACATGTCATTGTCGATTTCCCGGGCATACGCCTGACAAAGAAAAACCGTCAACAATCCAAAAAAACAACCAACGTGAATGGTCAATCGTAGTGGTCCTTTCATAGGCCTCACAGGATTGGTTACATCAATACTTTCAATAAAACACAGCACCTATAATACATTATACACCAAATGTAATATTTTGTTTCACTTTTGTACATTTATTTTGGTTTCTATAAACCTTTCTTTACATTATACGTCCAAATATATAACTTTTATGTAATATATGCCATTATTTTGTTAAATATTTTACCCGTTTATTTATTCATAGTCATATATTCAGTCATTGCCATGGCTGAGCCCCACAAGACATAACATGTCCGGGCGCAGTTATTTTTTGCATTGATTGGCAAATATTTATGTCTGAGGGGGTGTTTTTGCTGATATAATTATGCGTCGGGGAGAGCGGGTCATGGGTTGGACAGGGATCTGTTTTTTTTGTGTTTCCGCACAAAGCGCAGATTGCTGTTGATGGTTGCAAAGACAGACCGGCACAGGATTTTACATGAATGCGGGACGATGGCAGAAAAACAGCATCGTGTCAACACACGGGTGTTGAAAAACATGTGGGGATTGCCCGGCAAAATGAACGCCGGGCGGAGAGTTCAGGCACGTTACAAGTGACAAAATTCAGAAATGCCATGTTTGCACATGCGAAAAACATGTGAAAGCGTTGTTTTATGATGAAAATGAGGCCTTGGCAGGGAAATATGGATGGGGGATCTTATCCCTATGCCCTGGGCAAGAATAAAAGAGGTGGCGGCAAAGCTTTATTTTACAGCGATCCTGACTGAATAACGGTTATCGTTTTCGCTGACATGAAGAATGTAGATGCCGGCGGTCAGGTTGAGTGGGTAGCTATACTGTCCGGGGCCAGCGGGCCGGAAGGTGCGCAGCCGTCGGCCGCTGATATCGTATATTGCCACTTCGGTTTCATATCCGTCACTTTGCACATAGAGCATGTTGTTGTGGTACCAGGCATTGGCAGCCATTCCCGCATCGGTATCACAAAGGCCTGTGGGTTCTTCCGGCTGGCGAAAGTGAAGCCCGAAGCGCATGGGGTCATCGCCTTCATCAGCGAAGAAAACGTATTCCTGCTCCCCTGTCAGGTAGTGCATATTGCCCAGGACCATGTCTTCCAGATAAAGGCTGTAGTCTGAAAAGCGGTCGCCGGTCTTTGAGACTGAAATGTTGTACTGGCCGCCGGCGGGGATACGAATACCAAGGTTTACAGTCTGCTCCGTATCGACAAAGGGCATGCTGTTGATGGCCACCATCACCGCATCTGAGGTGTACGAGTATATCTGGGGCATATGGGCTGCAAAGCTGAACAGCTTCAGGGCATCCCTGCGGTCGCGTTCAAATTCAGCCCCGTCAACGATACGTATCGTGGTGTTGCTGCCATGTGTGTCGTTGGTCAAGCGCAGTACCAAAGCATCCTGCATGTCATTGCCCTTGCTGTAAGCGCCGCCGTGTGTGCGGTCATCGTTGGTCAGGTTAAGTGTCCCGTTTCCATCGGCCTTTACGAAGAACCCCTGGTTGACAGCGATGATGCCACCTTCCTGGGCAATATAATCATGTGCATCGCGGTCGTAGATGTAGGCAAACACATCTTCCATGGCCGATTTGTCAAGCCCTGACCAGTCAATGCCCGAAGGGTAAGGATTCCCTATGAGGTTCCATCCCCGGCTGGCATCAGGGGTGTATCCCATATCGATGTTTATGTCGCCTGTGTTCACATCGCCTGAAAAAGAAAACGGGTTGGATGCAAAAGACCCTTCAAAATAGGCCACCAGGTAACCTTTTCCGGGGATAAACTGTTGGTCAAAGTCTGGGTTGGGGAAAGCACCTGCACCACGGATGTTAATCCATGGGTAGCTGGAAGCGCTTTCATCAAAACTGTAAAAGTCAAAGTTGGCCGGCAGAGGTTCAGCACCTGTGTCCGGAACAAAATCCGACCCTATTATATTCATGCCGTTCACGGGAGCTGCTATAAATTGCCAACCGCCAAAGGGGATCTCACGTTTCATGACAACCCCCCCGTGGATGGTCAGGTTTTCCCGGTCGAGCAGCGTGGCCCCGTCCTCCAGAGTGAGGTTGCCCACTTCGGCAGGCGCATCAATTGTTGGATTATTAGTGAGGCCGCCGGGAATGGTTGCGTTTGAGTGCCGGTACGGCGCACCGGCCGACCAGTTGCCGGCATCGTCCCAGTCGTTGTTCACAGCCCCAATCCATTCGGTTTCATGCTGTTCCATTTCAAAGCCAATGGTCACGATCTCAGACGTGCCAGAAGAGTACACCGCCTGTACCCCTGCGGTGTGAGACCCGGCTGCCAGATCGGTAAACAGGAACTCCGTATCTGCTATTTCCTCTTCTACCAGGTTACCATCCAAGAACACATTGAAGCCGAGGATGGCCTTATGGCCAGCTGGACTAAACGGGCTGCCGGCATCTACAGGCTTGTCCATCGGTATCAGCTCCGGGCCTGGACCGCTGGCCAGCGGGAGCTCCTGCCTGCCAAAGTCGATGTCGCCCTGGTTAATGCCATAAGCTCTCAGTAGGAAGTTTTGCTCGAAGTCCCAAAAGGAGATGTCGTTGAAGGCATAAGAGGGGTCGGTGATGTCGAACACAGCAAACTGGGTGCCAGGAACAAAGTCCCAGGGCTCACCCACACCGTCGTCTACTGCCAGCCCGAGGAAGCCGTCATAGCTCAGGCCAATGAAGAAACCGTCGGGTGCTTCTACGAGCTCGGTGAACATGTAAGTGTTCCACTCGTTGTCAGTGTTCGGAATGTTTTCAGCTGTATAAAGCACGTTGTCGCGATCGGGCATGCCATTGGCATCGAGGCCGAGCACCCATACCTTCACGGTGTTGTGTTGGGGACTGCCTACATCCGTGAGATACCATGTGGTTTCATAAAGCACAGTTTCGTTGTGGTGTGCCGCACCCATCACAGAGTTCCAGGTGCCCTCCGGGAAACCCAGCTGGGCATCCACCACGCCGTCGTCGTAACGAAACTCGTCGTACTCAATCATCCAGCTAAACAGCGCTTCACCCGGGTCGAGGCCTTCGGT
>SLCY01000094.1 GCA_007125585.1 Bacteroidales bacterium | reverse complement strand
GTTGAATTGTTTCTGTGTCCCGGTACATTGCCGATATAAACATACTGCAATCCGGACCTGTGGGCGGTGGCCACGGCCTTTTCCAGCGTCCTGACAGGCGTTGATGGTATGTTGGTAAGCCTGTAGGAAGGAAAAAACCTGCTGAAATGAACAGGTACCTGGTCCCCCAGTTCGTTGCAGATCCAGTTGCACATCCGCTGTAGCTCGTCCGCGTCATCATTCAACCCGGGCACCACCAGATTGACGATCTCAAACAGCACACCCTCTTCCCTGAGCACCTGCAATGTGCCAAGAACCGGCTCCAGACGCGCTGATGCGACATCCCTGTAAAATGTATCAGAAAAAGCCTTCAGGTCGATCTTCACCGCATCGACATAAGGCAGAAGCTGCCGCAACGGACCGGGGTTGATATATCCGTTCGACACGATGCTCACTTTCAGTCCCTCCCTGTGCGCCATGCGGCTTATGTCGTACATGTATTCATAAAACACGGTGGGTTCGGTATAGGTAAACGAGATGGACTTTACTCTTCGTCTGTAAGCTTCGCCTACAATTTGCTCCGGGGCCATTTCGAGCTCTCTGACTGTCCCCGGGCCTGTTTGCGAGATCTGCCAGTTGTGGCAAAAGGCACATCTCAGGTTGCATCCCACCGTGGCTACGCAAAGTCGTTTGTGGCCGGGAAGGAAATGGTAGAGAGGGGCCTTCTCGATGGGACCGACGTCGACCGTGCACGGCTTTCCGTACACCATGCTGAAGAGCTTTCCGGAAAAGTTTGTCCTGACCCGGCACAATCCGCTGTCTCTGTCGGCAACGATGCATTGGTGCGGACACAGGCGGCATTGCACCCTGTTGCCGGCTAGAGCGGTATAAAACATCGCTTCCCTTGCGGGTGATGATCCCGACAGGTTTCCGCGCGAAGATGCGGCATCCGGGGGAGCAACCATTTTTGACAGCAACAAGTTGCCCGGCCGGAACAGCAAACTCACGGTGCACGCCATTGACGCACCTCCTAAAATCAGTTTTTGTATGAAGACTTTTCTGCTTGTCCTTTCCATTTGCTGACAATCTGTTGTCTGTGCCAAAGTGGAAAGTACAATATAACAATTTTTGGAACACACCGCTTGCCATTCATATGATGTTCAATTCAATTTATTGATCACAGCGGTGTAAAAAAAAATCAGCTATCATGATCGAAATGGTTTGGTTTTTGTATGTAAAACTGCGATTTCCCGGCACCAATTATCTAATTAAAACAATAAAAATGCATTATGTTATGATTGAATCCGTTATGACACGGCGCATCGCCGTGTCACTGATCATTTATTTTGTATTTCTCTCCAGTACTTTTGCAGATGAAGTGCACAAGCAGGATTTACTGAATCAAGGGTCACCGTCTTACCAGGAGAAGCTTGATCTCTTGCTGGGTTCTGAAAACCACTCTGCCATTCTTGAGTTCCTGGACTCTCTGGCGTCGGAAGTCCCTTACAATCCAAAGCTTTCATGGCAATACGCCCGCTCTCTCTTTCTGTCTGGCCGGCTGGATGCCGCCAGCGACAGCTTAATGATGTGGGAGGAGGATTCGGTTTACAGAACACGAGCCGAAAATATGCTGGTGCAGATCGCCGTGCAACAGCGTAACCACCATGAAGCCATCATGTACCTTATCCGTTTGCGCGACCGTTATCCGGAAAACCCGGTGTATCCCTACCGTCTTGCCAGGGTATTTGCCGCCAGCAACCAGCTTCTTGCGGCTGAGGGGCAATATTCAAAGGCATACAGACTGGACACCCTCAACCAATTGGTCATTGGCGAATGGGCGGAGGTATTACAAAAACTAGATTTCACACGAAGAGCCTACCGGACTCTGCTGCGGGGCATCAAGGGTTCACCTGAAAACCATGGTTTCAGAAGACAATTGGTGAATGTGACCTATACCATGAGAAGACCAAAGGAGGTTATTGAGCATGCCAGCTTTCTCACCCTGCAGGGTGACACCGCCGCCCAGACAGTCAAGCTAAAGGCCTTTGCATTGTTTCAGCTGGACAGCCTAGACCGGGCCGAATACTGGATCGACTATCTGCTGGATAATCACTTTTACGGAGAAGATGTGTTCTTTTACAAAGGCAAGCTCCTGGCAGCGCGAAACGATAAAATACAGGCACAGAAATATTTTGATCAGGCAGCCTACTCCTGCCTCAGCCCAAACTTTAACAATTTTGTCATGCAGGCAGGCATCAACTTGTATGAGACCAAACAATATGCTGATGCGATCCGATGGTTTCAAATGCTTCGCATCTTCTCAGAAAACCCCATGATCACTTTTTACCTTGCCTCAACGTATTTTGAATACTACGAAGATCAGGAACCAGCTTACAGGCAGTTCACTCTTTTTTTGGAACAATCAACCCGAGATGAAGAGGAAACCCATCGGGCGTATGCTCGTTCCCGGATCCGGGAGATCACAGAAGAAAGGCACTTCCGGGGGGAGTAGCCTTGAAACACATGGCATATATTCAAAATGCCTTGAAAGATGCACAGGCCTTTCCACGGATGTGGCCCAGCCGGGGATACTCGTCGGGTCTTACAGACTGCATATATTCCTAATATTGGCACCAGTAATTACATTTCTACAATCTCAACCCGCCTGTTCCTTGCTCTGCCTTCTACTGTTGAATTACTCAGTACCGGTGATGCTGGGCCAACGCCGATTGGTTTCAACTGTTCCGGGTCAGTGCCATAATCATCAACCAGCTTTTCAACCACAGCATGTGCCCTGGCTTCTGAGAGTTCGATATTCATGTTATCGCTCCCTACATTGTCTGTATAACCCGCCACCAGGTACCTGCCTGCAGGCGCCTCTTTCAAAAATTCTGCAAAGCCCCGTTTATCTCCAAGGTACTCGAAAATCGAGTGTATAGACACATTTTGCTGGCGAAAGCCGGAAATTTACTTTGTTTCCCGGATACAGCGCACACTGAAACCGGCTCCTTTATCACCGTAGCCTCTGTCAACACCATAATAACCATGATAGATATACCATCCATGCCCGGCTGTTTCTGAGATCTCAGAAGAGGACCAGAACAGGGCATTGGCTCCTTTGGTTACGAAGGTTCCGCTGGCGTGGCGGTTACCACCCGGGAGGGCACCGAAACCAAATTCATCT
>SLCY01000002.1 GCA_007125585.1 Bacteroidales bacterium | reverse complement strand
TTGAATGCAACGGCCATAGTTTTCCGCATACGTCCAGTTTCCAGTGCGGCCGGGTGCGGTTTCCAAGGCAATCCGCGCCCAACGAGTTACGGCATCAAGGAACAGCGATTCGTTGGTTTCGCCGTACAACGAAAGACAGGCTTGCGCCAGTTCCATCGATCCTCTCCTGGAATGTCATGCGGAAGGTCTGCCCGGCAACAGGAACGAACTATTATTGCGTCTCAAAAGTTCTGTCTGTGATTCTGGCATTTTAAGATCTGTACACCAAGGTATTGAGTCTATCCCGTCTTGGCCAACGGTTCCTTGCGATTGATGACGGCCTGCACGAATTGGTCGTAAGCGAGGCGGGCTTGTTCCTTTCGGCGAGGCCCTGTGTCGGCCTCAATGATGTTGTTCATGTAGCGATCTTTCTCAGCGGCGAGACGGATGAGTTGCAGCCAGTCTTGCGGGGGGACCAGTTCGATATAGCTCTCAGCGATGTTGCACATGAGCAGGAGTTGGCTTTTAAGGAAACGGCATTCCATTTGGTCGGTTTCAATAGCCAGGAGCCGACAAAAGCGGCGCACGGCCTTGGCGTGTAGGCCTTCGCCCGTGTAGCCCCATGAGAAAGGGTGAGCAAAACATTCATTCCAGGTTTCAATAAAGGCGAGGATGTCTTCGCGGAGCTGCTCCACAGAGAAGAAGTGGCCGTACTTGAGACATTTGCGCTTCAGGATGCCGAACCAGATTTCGACCATATTGAGCCAGGAGGCATGAAAAGGGGTGAAGTGAACCACGATGCGTTTGTCATCCGACTGCAGCCACTCGCGGCGCTGCGTGCCGGACTCCAACGGTGAGTATGATATGCCGCAAAGATCGGCCACGGTTCGACAGAAGTCATCATGGTAATGCGGGGTCAAGTTGTCGGTGATATAGTGGACCGTGGCGTCGGGCGGGAGCGTGCCGACATGATCACGGAAGACGCGACAGAATGTATGCCGGTTATGATCGGGAACGCACTGCCCGTAAACTTTGCCCGTTGTCGGGTTGAGGAAGGCCATCAGATCGGTAATGCCGTTTCGCTTGTAATCGAAGTCCTCAAGGAGTGGGCGACCCGCTGCGGGCGGCAGATTCGGTGTGAGGCGATTGAGCGCCTGGATGCATGTGCATTCATCGAAGCAATACAGGTGTTCCGGCGGGTTGATATACAGCCCGACGATATGATCCATCTTTGGGAAGAAGTCCGGGTCGGTGATTTGCAGGTAGTACTGCCGGCGGTGAGGGCGCATGGAATGTTCCAGTAAAACGCGCTGGATCGTGGCTCGACTCATCGACCCGCCGATCGCATCAGGATGCTCTTTGAAATAGCGTTGCGCATCACGCAATGACCAGCTGTGAACTCCCGGAAGCGGAGGTGCATGCTGACAGTACACGGCGATGGTTGCCAGTCGGGCAGCATCCGAGAAGTTGCGCGGCCGGCCAGAGCGTGCACGATCGCATAGCGATTGCCCTTCTTCCACGCGGCATTCCCATCGGCGGACGGTCTTGGGGTCACGTCCGGTGAATATGGCAATGGCACGCGCGTCGGTGTCCTGCATGCACAGCGCCGCCATGGTGGCCCGCTGTTCAATCTTCTGTTGAATGAGAAGGCGTCCCGCCGCTGCATCGAGAGACTCGGCAAGGGCCGGCAGTCGGTCCTGCATGCTCAGGAAGATATCGCGGAAGTTTTTTTTACTGCGGCAACAAGCTCCGGCAGTGACTGTTTGATTTTCCCCAACCCCATCCTTGCAAGATGATGGCGAACCGTGCGTGCCGGAACCGTGAGCTGACAGCGATCCTGCAGTTCCTCGGAAATGGCTTCCCCGGATATCTTGCCACGGGTGATAACATCGACGGCGAACTGTTGCACCAGTTCGGCCTTCACCTCCGGGGTGATACGGTAATCGGATTGCTGGCCGTGGCGTTTGTCGATCAGCGCCGCGATCCCTTCGCTGTGCAGACGCTGAGACAATGCGCTGGTATGGGCAACACTCAACCCTATTGCTTCGGCAACCTGGTCTTTGGGTAACAGACGGTTGTTCAGCAGGGAAAGGAGTACTACTCTGACTTGTCGCTCGTTCTGACGCGGGATCTGCAACTGTCGATCCTTTGCCCCGAAATCCACAATGATGTGTTCCCGGGTTAAAGAAAGGCTGACTGGCGAAAGCGCAACCGGCGTCTGCGGAAGGAAGTCCGAAACACGGTGGCGGCGATCCTCTAAAGCCTGTAGCCCTTCCTTGCCCACAGCTTTGACGATCGACTTGGCCGTTTCGGGGGGAATGCCCAGCGCCTCGCCGATAGCGCGGCGGTTGACTCCCAGCAAATACAACGCGAAACAAAGAATACGATGGACGACGGTTTCGCCCAAGGCACGCGTCGCCCGCTGCAGGCGACTCTGGCTCAGGGAGGGGGACAACGGAAGTTCCCGGCAATCTATAACTCGCGAGTAAAGGCTCATAGTTAACCCACCATAAAGAATGATTATGACACAACACACCGCAATAACAACACTGTTGTGATGAACCATAGCTCATAATGGGTTAAATGTAAAGACTGATTTTAGATTTTTATTTTGCCGAATCTAGGGGCAAGACTTATGAGACGCAATACTAAGGGCCCGCGCAATGATTCCGTTTTCCCAGCCATTCTCATTATGACACTGTTCAGTGTGGGGCAAATAGTGGCACGGGCATCTTGCCCGCGTTTTCATGGGCAAGATGCCCATGCCACAGCGAGTCCGCACGCGCTCCGGACAGCCAAAATGATAATGGCTGCCGTTTTCCGCTTGCATTTTTCCCCGTTTGAGTTATTGTAATCCCATAGCTCATCCCATACGGGCTGCAGCCCGTATGGAGCTTTTTGACTCTGTGCTTCGGGGTCGGGTGCACCGGGCTCGGATCGTTCTGCGGGAGGCTTCCCCAGGCATGTTCCGGGCAGAAAGACAACGATATGAAAGTCCTGCTGATTTACCCTGAATTCCCCAGCACGTTCTGGAGCTTCAAGTACGCGTTGCGCTTCATCGGCAAAAAAACCTCCTTCCCGCCGCTGGGCCTGCTGACCGTGTCCTCCATGCTGCCCGCCGCCTGGGAGAAACGGCTGGTCGATCTGAATGCCGACAAACTGCGCGCCGCCGATCTGGCCTGGGCCGATTGCGCCTTTGTGAGCGGCATGATGGTGCAAAAGAAATCC
>SLCY01000055.1 GCA_007125585.1 Bacteroidales bacterium | reverse complement strand
TTGATTATTATGAACAAGGAAAAAGAACAAGCGGCAGACCAGAACAAAGACAAAGCGGTCAACAAGGAGAAGATGAAAGCTTTACAATTGACCATCGACAAGATTGAGAAGTCCTATGGCAAGGGGGCCATCATGAAGCTAGGGGATTCGGCGGTGGTACCCGTTGATGTGATCCCCACAGGATCGTTGACCCTTGACATGGCACTGGGCACAGGGGGGTTGCCCCGCGGAAGGGTTGTAGAGATCTATGGGCCTGAATCTTCAGGGAAGACGACCCTTGCCATCCATGCCATTGCTGAAGCGCAGAAGCTGGGCGGTGTGGCGGCGTTTATCGATGCTGAGAATGCCTTTGACAGCAGCTACGCCGGCAAGCTGGGTGTGGATATCGAAAACCTGCTGGTCAGCCAGCCCGACAATGGGGAACAGGCCCTCGAAATCGCTGAGAACCTGATCCGGTCGGGTGCTCTCGATATCATCGTGATCGATTCGGTGGCTGCACTCACACCAAAGAGCGAGATTGAGGGAGAAATGGGCGATTCCAAAATGGGATTGCAGGCAAGGCTGATGTCACAAGCCCTTCGCAAGCTTACCGGAACCATCAACAAAACCAATTGTTGTTGTATCTTTATCAACCAGCTCCGTGAAAAGATCGGCGTGATGTTCGGCAACCCGGAAACAACCACAGGCGGAAATGCCCTAAAATTCTATTCTTCCGTGCGTATTGATATCCGGAGGTCCTCACAGATCAAAGAGGGCGACAGTGTTTTGGGTAACCGCACACGTGTCAAAGTGGTCAAAAACAAGCTGGCTCCGCCGTTCCGGCAGGCGGAATTTGATATTATTTACGGACTGGGCATCTCAAAGACGGGAGAGATCATCGACCTGGCTGTGGACAACAACATTGTAAAGAAATCCGGTTCCTGGTTCAGCTATGGCGACACCAAACTGGGGCAGGGGAGGGATGCAGTGAAAAACCTGCTGCAGGATAATGTTGAGCTGGCCGAAGAGCTGGAAACAAAGATCAAGGAGGCAATCGCTGAAAAATCCTGAATTCCCAAATCAACCATGAAATACTCATGAAAAAGTTTTTTGACACACAGGGGAATGATTATTGAGAATCTCAAACCCCGTAACCTTTTAACATCTCAACATTTAGATATTTAGAAAAAAATATAAACGGATGAAAAAACTATTCTTCATTACAATCGCAATGATCATGGCCATTCCTTCTTCTTCTCAAGGACAAACGCAACCCATGACCCCGGAAACGCTCTGGGCGTTTGGCCGGATTGGTACTGTCCGCATATCGCCTGATGGCACCACCGTCCTTTTTGGGGTAACGCACTACGATGTTATTGAAAACAAAGGAGTTCGCGACATTTTTACACTTCCTGCAGCAGGTGGTGAACCTGTGAATATCACCAATTCGGAGGTGTCTGAATCTTCCGCTGTGTGGCGGCCGGATGGCTTGCGTATCGGTTTCCTGAAAGCGGTGGATGGCGATAACCAGCTGTTTGAGATGGATCCAGACGGCGGAAACGTCCGGCAGGTGACCGAACTTGATGGCGGCATCACCGGGTTTGATTATGCACCCGACATGGGGCATATTTATTACACCAGGCGGGTGCAGGTGCAACCCACCGCAAAAGACAAACACCCCGACATGCCAAAGGCCGCTGCCATTATTGCGGATGACCTTATGTACCGCCACTGGGACCGTTGGCACGACGGCAAGTTTAACCACATTTTCGTGGCCGGATATGACGACGGACAAGCAGGGGAAGGCAGAAACATCATGGATGGGGAGCCCTGGAGTTCGCCGCTGCCACCCTTTGGGGGAAGTTCACAGATCGCCTGGAGCGCTGATGGGCAATACCTGGCTTATACAGCAAAGAAAAAGGCAGGAAAGGAGTGGACCACCTCTACCAATTCCAACATTTACCTCTTTAGCCTGGAAACGGGAGAAACTGAAAACCTGACCCCGTTTAATGAAGGTTATGACCGCAATCCTGTGTTTTCGCCCGATGGCCGCTACATGGCCTGGGAAAGCATGGCCACGCCTGGTTTTGAGTCGGACAAGAACCGAATAATGGTCATGGAACTGGCTACCCGCAAGTATCGTGACTTTTCAGCCGGTTTTGACCAGAGCTCCTCCGGCTTTGCCTGGTCGGCAGACAGCAGGACCCTGTATTTTGTGAGCGGCATCCATGCCACCTATCAACTGTATGCTCTTGATATCGAAACGGGAAGGATTGACCGGCTGACCGAAGGACCGCACAATTACCAGTCAGTGGCTGTTGCCGGAGACCACCTTGTTGCCCAGCGTATGTCAATGTCCATGCCTACGGAGATCTTCCGTGTCAACAAGCAAACCGGCGGAGAGACCCAGATCAGTTTTGTCAATCGGGAGATCCTCGACCGTACAGCCATGGGGAAGGTGGAAAAGCGCTGGGTAACCACCACGGATGACAAGGAGATGTTGGTGTGGGTGATTTACCCGCCCCATTTCGATCCGGACAAAAATTATCCAGCCCTGCTGTACTGCGGTGGAGGCCCGCAAAGTGCCGTGAGTCAGTTCTTCTCCTACCGGTGGAATTTTCAGATCATGGCTGCGAATGATTATATCATTGTGGCTCCCAACAGACGGGGATTACCCACTTTTGGCCAGGAATGGAACGACCAGATCAGCCAGGATTACGGCGGACAGAACATGAAGGACTATCTCAGTGCCATCGATGCGGTAAAAGCTGAGCCTTTCGTTGACGAAGAACGCCTCGGTGCTGTTGGTGCCAGCTATGGCGGCTACAGCGTGTTCTGGCTTGCCGGACACCACAACAAACGCTTCAGTGCATTTATTTCGCACTGCGGGCTGTTTAACCTTGAAAGCTGGTATGGTACTACCGAAGAAATGTTTTTCGCCAACCACGACATCGGTGGTGGCTATTGGGAAGACCCCAGGCCACATAGCTACGACTTTTCACCACATCTTTACGTTCACCGCTGGGATACCCCCATCCTCGTTATCCATGGTGCCAAAGACTACCGGGTGCCCTATGCTGAAGGACTGCAGGCTTTCAATGCCGCACAGCTGCAAGGCATACCCAGCCGCCTGCTTTTCTTCCCGGAAGAGAACCACTGGGTGCTGCAACCCCAGAACGGCATCCTCTGGCAAAGGGAGTTCTTCCGGTGGTTGGATGAATGGCTGAAGTAACGGACCGTTATCAGGGTGGAAAGGTCGGAATCTTGCAATGGCGACAGGCCGGGAATGGGTCGAATAATGTGCTGATGTATAAATTTTGCATTACTGGATGTTGGGTTAAATGAAAAAGAAAAAAAAACTGTCGTGGCATCAGGCCTTCCTGATCTCACTGGTAATTCTTCTGGCCCTGTTATTGATTTTTTCCCGCGGTTATCGTGCTGCACGACGGGTGGCAATGCCCGTAGACACTTCAGGACAGCAAACGATACCGGATCCCCATAATGACCGTGATACCATGACAACAAGCCCATCTTTTCCCATGCCCGAGATCACCGGCAATACGCTCCTGGGCCATATAGACCCCCCCTCGGACCATGACTTTGTGCTGGTTGACGAGTCGTATGCCAGCCGCCAGGGGCTGTACATGCGCCAAGCAGCATACGATGCCTTTTTAAAAATGCAGAAAGCTGCCTTGAATGATGGCATCACCCTTACCGTGCTGTCAGCTGCACGGACATTTGACCACCAGAAAAGAATCTGGGAAAACAAATGGAATGGTCACCAGGTGTTGCATGGCAACATACTGGCTACCGATATTTATGATCCTGTTGAACGTGCAAGGGAAATACTACGCTTCAGTGCCATGCCGGGCACTTCACGACATCACTGGGGCACCGACATTGACCTCAACAGCCTTCAAAATGCCTACTTCGAATCCGGTGAAGGCAAAAAAATATACCAATGGCTGTTGGCAAATGCCGGTGATTACGGTTATTGCCAACCTTATACCGCCAGGGATAAAGACAGAACCGGAGGTTATGAAGAAGAAAAATGGCACTGGTCCTATTTTCCAATCGCATCAGAATTTCTCCGTGCCTACCCAAAACTTGTTTCTTACGACGACATCAAGGGATTTGATGGCGCGGCAACAGCCCGAAGGCTGATGGTGATTGAACGTTATGTTCTGGATATTAGCGAGAAATGTTATTAAATACTGGATCCTTAACTGGCTGACCACAAAAACGACCGATCCAGACATCTTTTGCTCTGAAAATCTGTGTGAACAACCATCAAATCAAAAAACAATGAAAGAAGAGACACCAAAGCAGCAAGCGCCCAAAACCACTGTGCGCGAAATTCACAAAAACACCCAGAGTAACGCCATTTACGGGATTGGCTTTGTTGGGGCAGTCATTTATTATATTTCTACAGCCGCATCGTTCTGGGGAGGTGTGCTGGGAGTTCTGAAAGCCATTTTGTGGCCGGGATTTATGGTTTATGAATTGATGAAGTTTCTGGCAATGTAGCGGCTGTTGACCATTATTTGCTGACCTGTTGCGTTGGGGGCGCAAGCTGGCCGATTAGCTTATTGTATATGGTTTTTGCGGCTGTATCGGCAGGTGTTTTGCCGGCATGAAAAACAGCTGATACACGCGCCCCATATCGCTTTGCCATCTCATCGATCAACGATTCCCTTACAGCCCAGAGCATGGGCCCTTCCCAGTGTCTAAGCAGGGATTTCAGTGCGGTATCCCATCCCAGTCCCTTCATTTCATAGGGTCCCAGCTCATCGATCACCAGCAGGTCAACATCATCTGTCTTTTTTCCGGAAAGTATCGCCTCTCCAAGCAGCATCCCTTCCGGGTCAAACCGGTAGCAGCCCGGAAGGTGCTTTCCCAAATGGGCTGATCTTTTGCAAAGGCGTTTTTCTTCCCCGGTTTTTAAGCTCTTGACCATATACCCGATCCTTTCCCCTTTTTCGAAAAAGGCTGGAGCCAGTATGCCCGCAGGCCGCAGGCCTTGTTTTTTCAATATTTCCGTGATTTGACCCGTAAGGGTCGTCTTTCCGATCCCCTTCCCCCCGGTAACGATGAACACCTCCCGGGATTCGCGGTTTTGTGTCCGCATGTAATTCAATGAATACTCCATGCTGCCGACCATATTGGTAAGCACCTTGACCGGCCTGCGCCAGGCTTGTTTCCCGGGAATGGTTTCTATGAGGAGCGGGGTGGTCTGAAAAGCTATCCTGACGGCTGAAAGAAAGGGGGCCATGTTTTTACCGCTGAATAAACTGATCATCTCCGGTCTTTGCAGTTCCTTGCTGATGATGCCAAAGCCGGCGATTACATAGATTGCCCGCATGACCATCTCGAGTCCGACGATCAACCCTTCCCTGGTGAATCCGTGACCGGGCCCCATCAGGAATCCTGACAGGCACATCATGATGGCAACAGCCATCCAAAAACCTCTTTTCATGCTGAGGCGTAGCAGTAGTTGGCGGTTAACCATCCACACGATAACCAAAAAAAGCAACAACATGGGCAGTGTATGGAGGATGGGCAGCAAGGCAATGCTGTAAAGGCCTGTCGCGAGAAGCACCAGGATAAGCAGTGGGCGCAGCAACGACCACTTGCTTGCCGGTTTTGCCGGCAGGTTAAGCGGTCTGGGTTTGGTTTTTGTCTGTGGTATTTCCCACGAATACGCGGTTTTTTCAGCTGCACGTGAGATCAGTATCCCGACAGTGCCTGCAATGGCGCCCCAGGAAAAAAAGAGAGCCCACAGAATCATGATGGGTCCCCAGTACCCCTGCACCTCCCATGCAGTCTGGCTGACCAGGTAGTTGACCAGGTTCTGGTACAATGCGATCAGAGAACTTCCATACAGGACAATGGATGAAAGGATGCGGTAAAGGAGGTTCCAGCTCACTGCCAGCCCCCCTCCGAGGATATAGCCGGCATGGCTTTTCCTGCCGATAAGGATGGCGGCTTCCATCAGGCTTGCCTGCATGAGGATGGAAAGCATCGGACCAAGGATGATGGGGCTTGGCGACAGCGATTTCAGCGCGGCACAGATCAGTCCGGCCCGGATGATGATGCCTCTCTGTGGCCAGAGGCGGTGCCCGGAAACCATCAGGATGATGCCGATGGCTGTAAGGATGTTGCCGCTGAATGGAATACGGAGGTTATGCAAAAAACTTCCAAGCACGATCTCTGAGGCCCCCCAGAGGCTACCGATCACGGCCGCTTTCAACCAGATTTCGTTCTGTTTGACCATATTCATCATTCTTTGATCGGTTGGTTTGTTCAGAGACAATGGTCCGGCTTTTCCAGGTGCCGGTGGACCGGAGGCGACCCCAAGCCCTGAGTCCCCGATCATGATGCCAAAGTTAAGGAATTGAATCCATTGAAAAATATCGGTATGACAGGTATTTTACACCCCTACCCGATAAAAGGATGCGTAAAACAGGTACCTGCCGGCGATCTCTGAGACCAGCAGGCAAACAAAGGCAGCATATACCAGGTTTGAGGGGCCTCCTCCGGCAGCCTGCATCTGATAGGTGAACCAGTAGGTGAGGAGGCTGAATCCAGCGAGAAGGAAAACAATCTGAGCTGTTTTCCACCAGGGGGAGATCGTTGGAGCTGCAAAGCTGCCGGCCAAAGCACCGATGTCGGGTTGCAGCAAAAGCATGTTCAGCAGGGTGATGAAGACGGCAGCGCTGATCAGGTAGAACATGGTTGTTTGTAATGTTTGTAATTCCGGAATGCCTGCATTTCTTGCTCCCAGGAGATTGATGATAACCAGTGCACCGCCGCCGCCAAGTATCAGGGCGGTGGTATAGAAGGCGACAGGGGTTGCCGGTGTATTCCATAAAGGTACCGTCGGGATCATGTATACCCGCGACATGGCCCAGACCAGGATGATGCCGATGATCAGGGAGGCAAGATATAACTGGCTGAAGAGATTCCGGTGGGGAACATTGTACCTGAGGGATGCATAGCATACCAGCAGGCTGAACAAATAAATGGATGCCAGTATGATCTCCCTGCTCAGCCAGGAGCTGCCAGCATTACTCATTGCATATACAGCATGCAGGGGTGAGGCAAGGTGCAGGAAAGAAACGACCAGGGCAATGCCCATTGATCCAAAGGCAACGATGACCAGAATCTTTTTGAGCGTTTCCAGGGCAGGGGCTTCTGTGTTTTTGACCGTCATGTAAAGAATGAGTCCGCCAATCAGGATGCCGACACTGATCTGCGATAACATGGTGAAGGCCACCAATGGCCAGTCATTGCTGTTTATCATTTTTTAACCTCCTCTTTATTAGCGATTTGTAATTCATGGGTGCCTGGTTTTCGCACATCCCGGTGGGGTGTGATGACGATCGCCGGTTTTGTATACTTCTCCTTTGGCAGCGGAAAGATTTCATTTTGCTTACCATGCCGCCGCTCCAGTTCCTCCAGTTCACCGTAATCCAGCGCCCGCATCGGACAGGCTGCCACGCATGACGGGGGTTTGCCTTCTGCCAGGTAATCTGCACAAAAATTACATTTGGTCATCACTTTTTTGTGCTTGTCGAACTGCAATGCGCCATAAGGGCAGGTGTATTCGCAATATTTGCATCCCATGCATCTGTCATAATCGATGTGCACCACTCCCTTTTCATCCTTCACCATCGCCTTGTTGGGGCAGGCATCCAGGCAAACAGGTTCCTGGCAGTGGTTGCAGGCCAGCGACATGTGATAGCTGTATATATTTGGGATCCATGCCGGTCCGTCCTTAACCCAGTCGCCGCCGCATACTTCATATACCCTGCGCCACCGGACGGCCAGCGGTGAATCGTGTTTGTCCTTGCATGCTACCTGGCAGGTCTTACAACCGGAACAGGAGGATGCGTCAAAATAAAATGCCAGTTGTTTCATGGTTTACTCACTTCCACCATCATCGTATGTTGTGCATTGCCAAAGGCAAGGGGTGTCCAGCGATGGCTGGTTAATACATTCACGTTGCCGCGGCGGTCTATCCCTTCTTCATCGGGCATCCACCAGGCTCCCTGGGGGATATTGACCACTCCCGGCATGATCTTGCTTGTGATCCGGCAAGGGATCATTATTTTGCCCCTGTCATTGTAGACCATTACCTGGTCGCCGTCCCGGATCTCCCTGGCTTGTGCATCCAAAGGATTGATGAACACGCGTTGGGGAAAAGCCTCCTCGAGCCAGTCGATGCCGTCGTGGGTGGAATGCACCCGTGGCATATAATGGTGCCCGATGGCTTGCAACGGATACTTCCTGCTCTCTTCCCCGAAGGGGCTTTCCCACTCCTGAATATATTTGGGCACAGCGGGTATTGTTTCAGGCTTGTTCATTTCGAACAGTGTTTTGGAAAAAACCTCCACTTTGCCCGACGGGGTATTCAGCGGGTATTTTCCCGGGTCTGAACGAAAGTCGCGCAATGCCACCCTGGGTTCATGAACAGGCCTCGTATACACACCCCGGTTCATCTCGTGCAATTTTTCAAGGTCTGGAATGTCGGGGAAACGGGTGTTCCGGTAATATTTGACCGCCCATTCTATCCAGTCGCGTTCATTGCGCCCCAGGGTGTATTCTTCCTTTAGCCCCAGCCTCTCGGCCAGTTCAGCGGCAATCTGGTAATCGCTTTTGGTTTCATCGGGAGGCTCAAGCACTTTGGGCATGAGTATCACTTCGTCACCATACTTCCAGCCGTCTTCCAGGCCCCACATTTCAAACTGGGTACAAACGGGCATTACGAGGTCGGCATATTTTGCCGAAGGGGTCATGAACTGGTCCTGCACTGCAATGAATTCGACGAGGCTCTCGTCTTTTAGTATCTCTGCGGTGCGGTTGGTGTCGGCATGCTGGTTGATGAGGATGTTGGAAGCCACGCACCAGATGAGTTTGATGTTGTTGTCGAGCCTGTCGGTGCCGATCACGCCCTCTTCGGGCCCCATTTCTTTGCCCCTGAGGATGGCTTCTGTCCAGAGGAAGACAGGGATTGCGGCACTCACCGGGTTTCTCCCTGTGGGGAAGATGTTCCAGAATGGGCCGCCGTCATCGGCCTGCAGTGCTATGCCGCTGGCCCATCCGCCGGAGATGCCCACATTCCCCGTGATGGCGGCCAGCACACATCCTCCAAGCACCGGTTGCTCACCGTATGCCCGGCGTTGCATCCCGTAGCCCTGGTAAAGCATGGCGGGTTTTATTGAGCCATACTCCCTGGCGATCCGGATGATGGTGTTTTTTGGGATGCCCGTGATGGCTTCCGCCCATTCGGGTGTCTTGGGCACCTTATCGTGCGTCCCGAAGATATAATCCCGGTAGCTCTCTTCGCCTTCCAGCCCTTCCGGCATCTGCGACTTGTCGAAGCCCACACAACAGCGTGTGATGAAGTCCTTGTCATGGAGCTCTTCAGAAATGATCACATAGGCCATGGCGCTCATCAGGGCGGCGTCGGTGCCGGGCCGTATGGGGATCCATTCATCGGCGAGGGCAGTGGCACTCATGCTCATGCGCGGATCGATGCAGATGATCCTGGCTCCCCTGTCCCTGGCCTTTTTCAGAAAATATTCACTGTTGGTGCCGTCACGCATCTCAGCGGGGTTCCATCCCCACATGATGATGTATCTTGAATTCACCCAGTCCTGCCGCTGGTTGCCGGTAACACCTGTGCCGTAAACATACGGTGTGGCACGGCTGATGCATGCCCAGCTGTAACTGTTGTAAAAGCCGAGAGAGCCGCCATAAAGGTTCATAAGCCTGGCAGCGGTCTGTCGGCCGTTGGTCTGGTTGTAACTGCCGGTGCCGTAAGGTACCAGGATGGCTGAGTTGCCATGGGTTTTTTTTATGCGGTGCAGCTCTGAGGCCATCATATCCAGGGCTTCTGTCCATGTGATGCGCTCAAATTTTCCTTCACCCCGCTTGCCGGTGCGCTTCATAGGGTATTTTAGGCGGTCGGGATGATACTGCCTGCGGCGATATGCCCGTCCGCGAATGCAGGCCCGCAGCTGGGGGTCAGCAATGTCGTCGCCCACACGGTCGTCGGTCTCGATGCGTACGATCTCTCCTTCTTTCAGAAAAAGCTTCAGCACACAGCGCCCGCCGCAGTTGTGGGCAGGACAGCCCGCCCGCACGATCACTGTGCCATCCTTTTCCAGCCGGCCTGGCAAACGGATACGTTGTTTGCTGTCAGTGCACCCGATAACCGGACCCAGGGCCGCAACGCCACCGGCAAACAGCGCCCCCATCTTCATGAAACAACGACGGTCAATGCCCAGTTTGTCGGGATCTCCCGCAGGAATATTATGGCCTGAATCAAATTCTTTCATAAGAATGGGTTGTATTATGGTTGAAAGGTTCAGGGAGTCCCTGACTCGATCGTCTCCATGTTTCCAAGCTCTATAATGCTCATGGTCAACACCTTGACAACGTCACGCATGATCTCAATGTCGATCTGGTCCATGGTGTCTTCTGGAACATGATACAGGGTAGGGGTGGTGGCCCCCCTGGTACCGAAGGTAATGGCTGGTATTTTTTCCATGTAAAAAACCATACCGTCTGTCCGTGGCCGCAGAGGCTTTTGCCATGGTCTGCTTCTTGTCGTGAAAGGCCGGTGGACCCACCGTTCATTGTTGCGCTCCAGAACATCCAGCAGATCACGCCATGGATCTGCCGTTACAGCGAAGAAAGCATTGCCCCTTCCCACCATGTCCAGGTTGATCATCATTTTGATCTGTTCCCTGGGATGCGGAAAACGTTCAACAAACTGTCTTGCTCCCACCAGGCCCACTTCTTCTGCCCCAAACAACAGGATGATTAAAGTACGTTGAAGGTCCACACCGCTTGTGGCCAGTGCCTTGGCAATGCCCAGTGCAAGAGCGCTCCCGGAGGCATTGTCAAGGGCGCCGGGAAACAAGACCGGCATCATGCCCAGATGGTCAAGGTGCGCCCCGACGATGAGATATTCATCTTTCAGAACAGGGTTACTGCCTTCTATCATGGCCACCACGTTGGCTGTGGTCCCTTCGGGATAATATTCAGAAGTGAGTGCCAGGGTGGCTTCTTTCCCGGTGCTGAAAGACATGGGTGTGAGGGTGGATTGGATATGGTCTCTGACCTCGGAAAGTTCTTTGCCTGTGCCTGTTAGCAGGTCTTCAACCACTTCGTCCGTTGCCGCCAGAAAGACAAAGCCGGGATCTGCTGTCGGACGCGGACTGGCCACATGATAGGCGAATATCATTCCAGCAGCACCATGTTCCAGGGCAAACGCCACTTTGTTGGCATGGTCAACATAAGGGCGCCACATGCGAAGGGTGTCCTGGTTGTCTCCGCCATACGGGATCCCCAACTCGGTGATCACGATCCTCCCTTCAACATCCACATTCGCATAATCATCATAACCCAGCTCAGGTGCTGAAATGCCGTGCCCCACATATACCACCTCCGCGGTCACCTCCCCGCTGCCGGAGATACCCCAGGGCCAGTAGTCATCGCCGTACTGGTAGCGCTTGGTGATCGTTCCCTCGCCAACGGGGATATGGACTTCAAGGCGGCCCTTGTCCTTGATGAGCGTATAGGGCTGATCAAATTCTTGAAAGAAACCTTTTTCGGGAAAAAAGGGCTGAAGGCCCCACGATCCCAACTTGCCGGCAGCCCAATCGGCTGCCATGTCATAGCCGATGTCACCGGCCAGACGCCCCCGCATCTCAGGGGATGTCATCGTATGCATCCAACCTGAAATGTCGTTTTCCGAAACAGCATGCAGCGCGTCGATAAGAACTTCATATTCATTATGGCCGTAATCGGAATCAGGTTGCGCTAACGTTAAGGGCGCAAGGAAAAGAATCAAGAAGCAAAAGAACAGAGACTTTTTCATTGATCAATTTGATGTTTTTTGATTGAATACATGGTATGCCTGTTCAAATATACATGAATTTTTTTCATTCGAAATTACACACAGACGAATGAAAAAAAATCATGTGAAAGCGAAGCGGTTCCTCCTGTACACCAGCATTTTGTATATTGTTTTTTTACAAAATGA
>SLCY01000078.1 GCA_007125585.1 Bacteroidales bacterium | reverse complement strand
TTAGCTATTGGCTTTTAAACCTTTAAACCATTCAACCCATAAACCTTTAAACTTTTAAACCCTTAAACCTATTTGACATTTCAACCTTTGGACAAAATATGAAAAAATAACATGTACATTTCTCCTGTAAAAAACCACCACCATTTTGTAAAAAATATACAAAATGCTGGTGTACAGGAGGAACCGCTTCGCTTTCACATGATTTTTTTTCATTCGTCTGTGTGTAATTTCGAACGAAAAAAAATCATGTATATTTGTCATTGTTGGATCCGCTTTGGCTATTAACCCATACAATCATTGTCTTACTCGGATTCTGTGCTTTGCCAGGTGCGGACCCGGCGAAAATATGATGCAATAAATTATTGTTGACAATTGGAAGGCAAAGAGAGGGTGATGAACAAACAAAAGTTAACAAAAAAACGGGGGTGCACATGTTAAACCAGCGCGACATCAAACAGCTTGAAGAGAAAGGGATCAGCAGGGAGGAGTTTCTCCGCCAGATTGACCATTTCAGGGAAGGCTTCCCGCCATTGGAGTTGGACAGGCCTGCAACTGCCGGCGATGGTATACGGAAAATCGAAGAGCAGGATATTCATGATCTTGCAAAAAGCTATGATGCTGCGCATGGGGGGTTCCGCGTGTTGAAGTTTGTCCCGGCCAGTGGGGCGGCTACCAGGATGTTCAGGGATGTGTTCGTCTGGCGTGACCTGCTGGTGGCAGGCGTGGAAACGGAAAGCTTATTGGAAGCAAAACCGGATGCGGCCCGTTTTTTTGAGCGGATGCATGATTTTGCCTGGTGGGATGATTTGAAGGTGGCCATGGACAAGGATGACCTGGATGCAGACCATATGCTGGAAAGCAAAAACTACCTTCCCTTGCTCGATTATTTGCTTTTTGATGCCGGGCTTGACTATGTGGCCCTTCCAAAAGCACTGATTGTTTTTCACAGTTACGGCAGACATATCCGGACGGCCATGGAAGAACATCTTGCAGAGGGCGCTGCTTACGCCAGCGACGCACACAACAAGGTGCCGCTGCATTTTACCCTTTCACTGGAACATATCAGCGCTTTCAGGGCAAAGGTCGAAAAGGTACAAAAAAGTTATGAGCACTCTTTTGGCGTCACCTTTGATATTTCCCATTCGAAACAAAAACCATCGACCGACACCATTGCTGTCGGGATGGACAATCTGCCCTTTCGCGAAAAAGACGGCAGCCTTTTGTTCAGGCCCGGCGGACATGGTGCACTGATAGAAAACCTGAACGACCTGGATCACGACATCATCTTCATCAAGAATATTGACAACGTGGTGCCCGACCGTTTGAAACAATCCACCATTTTATACAAAAAGGCTCTGGGGGGGGTATTGCTGGAATTAAAGAAAGAGCTCAATGCATGGATGGATCGTTTGGACAAGGGGAGTCTCTCAAAAGATGAATATCTTCAGGCTGTCGATTTTGCAGCCAATGCGTTGAATATCGATCGCAAGGTGTTCTCTGATGACCCCAGGGAGGGAAGCCGTGTTTTGCGTTCAAAGCTGAACCGCCCCTTGCGCGTTTGCGGCATGGTAAAGAATGAAGGGGAGCCGGGTGGCGGGCCCTTCTGGGTGAAAGATTCGCTTGATGGCAGCAGTTCATTGCAGATCGTTGAATTATCGCAGATCGACATGGACAACCCCGGGCAGGCAGCCCTGGTGAAACAAGCAACGCACTTTAACCCGGTTGACCTGGTGTGTACATTCAAAGACCACCAGGGAAATCAGTTTGACCTGAGGGCGTTCATCGACAAGGACACAGGCTTCGTCAGCCATAAGTCAAAAGATGGCCGGGAGCTGAAAGCGCTTGAAAGGCCCGGACTGTGGAATGGGGCCATGGCCCGCTGGAACACCGTATTTGTTGAGGTGCCCCTGGTTACCTTCAACCCGGTGAAAACCATCAACGATCTCCTCCGGGACGAACACCAATAGCCAATAGCCAATGGGCTTTAAAAACAATGCCATCAACCGGGGCATCCGGAACAAAAAATACTGTCGGCTTGGGGAACAAGCTTCCGGAAGCAACCCCCCACAGGTGGCTACCTATTACGCATATCCTGACGAATAAAGGGTTCCACATTTTCAACCCCAATGTCTTTTGCAAGGATATTTTTTTCCCTGTCGAGAATATAGATTGTTGGAATGGCGAAAATATTGTAAACGTCCATCGGGTTGGCCATATTGGTCATGGCATGTCCGTGGATCCATTCGCCGGGATACGTTGCCAGGGCCTGTAACCATCTTTCTCTGTCTGCTTCAGAGTTGATAGCAAATACTTTAACCCCTTCCTCCCTGAGGTTTTCATGGGCATTTATCAAGTGGGGTGCTGCATGCTCACAAAATACACATTCCGAATCCCAAAAGTACAATACAAGGTATTCTGCTTCAATATCATACAATGTGACAGTTTTGCCTCCCGGATCCTGAACCCGGAGATTGGGCGCCACATTCCCCATAAGCAGGGTCTTCATTTTCCCGATCCTGCTTTTTAGCTGCTCAACGCGATCTTTCGGCAACCAGTCTACCGCGTCTGTCAGATAGTAATTTTCAACCATATGCACAAACACCTTATCCATCCCCATCATTTGGGATGATTCTGCATTGGTGGTGATGAACGACAGGGTATACCTGAAAACCTCACTGCTGGCCTTCGCTTTATCCAGTATGCGCTCGGCTTCCCTGATGATGCTGTCGGGATGCTGGATCAGCACATTGTTGAAAAAGATTCGCAGACGGCTGTGGTATACGGGGGTATAGAGCAACCGCTCGTCTGAAAAATCGATGTTGTTAAAAAACTTTTCCTTGTACAGCTGGTACATCGCGTCTGTATCTTGTTGTCCGTCAGGCAGGAGGGGAGGGTCCGGAAGCTCAGGGTCCCGCTGGGCTGACAAGATGCGGGCAAGAAGCCCTTCCGGGTTGCCGGCAATGATTTCGTCCTGCTTTTCCATGACACTTTTCTCGATCCCTTGAAGGATCTCCTGGGCTTCCATTTTCCGTTCCGGTGGGGTCGAGGTGTCGCTCACCTCCTGCTCAAGGGCCTGTCGCTCCCGGTTCTTTTCTGACAAAAAGGAAAGGTAGTCATAAAGGGCTTCATTATCAGGCGAACCATCAAAGTCAACAGAGCTGACAAAATCTTCCGGATCAGCGTAGATGGTAAAATGCTGGTCATGGTCGATGATCAGTTCGAAATTTTTATCGTCATCCAAAACGATAAGATAAAGCCCGGGACTCAACCGGTCAGGCCCTTCAAATACAGCCTGCCCGTGTTGATCAACAAAGGCCGTGTCCTGAAGGTATTGTCTGTTTCCATAATGATAGGCAAGATAGCATTCCGTTTCCTGCTTGTCAGCGAGATGGATGACTATCTGGTGTCCTGCGGCTTCGCCCGCAACACTGTTGCAGGAGAGTAACCATATGGTGGCCTTGAAGATGGCCAGGGTGGTGGTCAGCAATGTCTGTATTTTTTGCATCATTGATTGTTGTATGACTTAACTCCGGTGTTTCTGGTATGTGTTCATTGTACTTTATTAACTGTCTTTCGTCATCCCGGATTGTCCTGTGCTCAGATTTTCAACAGATCCCGGAAATCCGGGGTTCAATCTTCAATATCCAAAAACAACCTGGATGTTTGGTGTAACATTCATCTCTGTAGTATCGGGTTCTCCGGCCAAGGGCCGGTGCATCCGTTGTCTGGTTCAGGACTGCTAAGATAACCATTCCTGGTCATCCTCAAAGAGACCGGGATTGATATCCTCTTTAAACAATATGTTGTGTATGGCACCCAGGGCAGAGAGTGTTGCTGGTCCCCAGCGCCATTTGTAAAGGTCGCGGATCTGGGCAACAGCATTTTGACGTGCCGGGGCGGTATTCTTCTGGTACAACATGATGAAATCTTTCATATCCTGGTATATGTCGGCCATGTTGTCTGCCAGGCTGGCCTCCGAGGAATCGAAATTGTGATCGTGGACATAATACACATCAGCAGCTTTGAAGTGATTGCGCAATGCCTTAAATATTTGTTCCCATTGTTCCTCTGTCACGTACCGCTCAGCGGCGCTGTCGTCGGCAACCATTGTAGCCGGGAGCAATGAACCTTTAAGGTAGATGAGCGGCGCTATTTTATGAAAATAAGTGAGGATGTCTTCCGTGGTATAGTTTTCTGCTTTTTCAAAAAACAAACAGTACTCATTGGCGACGGTGATCATTTCCAACACAGGCTTTGAAATGGTGGGGTCTTCGGGAATATTATCTTGCATGGCCTTATTCTTTTTACAATTATGCAGGACAAAGGTTGGTTTTTTTCATGAAATGGAAAAGATTTTTTGTAATTTTGCCACGCATTTTGCCCAGGTGGTGAAATTGGTAGACACGCTACTTTGAGGGGGTAGTGGCCGCAAGGCCGTGCAAGTTCGAGTCTTGTCCTGGGCACTATAGGCAAGATGGTCTTCATATCATCAATCGCCCGGATGGCGAAATTGGTAGACGCGCTAGTTTCAGGGACTAGTGTTGGCAACAACGTGCAGGTTCGAGTCCTGCTCCGGGCACAAAACAGGCACAGGCTTTCTGAACTACAATCAGATGGCCTTTTTTTGTACCTTTACTTGACCGGCGATGATGCAAGGGCTGCTATCGCTTATGACCGGTCAATTTTCAATTGGGTACATCCAGGTGAAATCCTTTAACTGTCCGTTATGAAAACAATTGATTCAGCGATCCTAGATCGTGCAAAGATCTGGTTAACAGACGTGTTTGATTCGGAGACGCGCCGTAAGGTGCAGGAATTGATTGACAAGCGCCCGGAGGAGCTGGCGGAGGCTTTTTACAGGGACCTTGAGTTTGGCACCGGTGGCTTGCGCGGCATCATGGGGGTTGGTACCAACCGGATGAATAAATATACGGTGGGAATAGCCACCCAGGGACTGGCGGATTATCTGCATCAGTTGTTTCCCGGCGATGACCCGCCAAAAGTGGCAGTTGCCCATGATTGCAGGAATAACAGCGCCTACTTCACCCAGATCACAGCCGAGGTCCTGTCGGCCAACGGCATCAAAGTATATGTTTTTGATGCATTGCGCCCCGTACCACTGCTCTCTTTTGCCGTTCGCGAACTGGGTTGCCAGGCCGGCATTGTCATTACTGCATCCCACAATCCCCCTGAGTATAACGGATATAAAGTGTACTGGGAAGATGGGGGCCAGCTGGTCCCCCCTCACGACAAGAACATCATTGCCAATGTGCATAAAACCAGTGTGGATCAGATCCGTTTTGGCATGAAGGAGGCGCTGATCACCACACTGGATGCCAGTTTTGATGATCTGTACATCGAAAGGGTGAAGTCTTTGTCGATGCAACCCGGCATCATCGAAAAGCATAATGACTTGCGCATCGTATTCTCACCCATACATGGAAGCGCTGTGCGCCTGGTGCCAGAAGCCCTGAAGGCATTTGGTTTCAGGGCGGTTTTTAATGTCTCCGGGCAGGATGTTGTTGATGGCAATTTCCCTACGGTCGACTCACCCAACCCGGAAGAGCCTGCTGCCCTCAGCATGGCGCTGGATAAAGCCAGAGAGGTGGATGCCGACCTTGCTATGGCCACAGATCCTGATGGCGACAGGGTAGGGGTGGCCATCAAAGATCCTGCGGGTGAATATGTCCTGCTGACCGGAAACCAATGTGCAGCCATCCTTACTTATTACGTCCTGGAGCAGATGAAGCAGCAGGGCCGGCTACGCGGCGATGAATATATTGTGAAGACCATTGTTACCACTGAGCTGCTGAGCGAGATGGCTGAATCGTATGGCGTTGAGTGCCTCGATGTTTTGACCGGATTCAAATACATTGCCGAGAAGATGCGCTTGCTCGAAGGGAAAAAGCGTTTTTTGTGCGGGGGTGAGGAAAGTTATGGTTTCCTTGTGGGTGATTTTGTCCGCGACAAAGATGCGGTGATCACCTGCTGCATGATAGCTGAAGCTGCTGCATGGGCCCGCGGGCAAGGTCTGACACTTTACGACCTTCTTATCCGCATCTATCTGGAGTATGCATTGTATGTGGAAACAATGGTTTCAATTACAAAAAAAGGCATGAAGGGTGCGGAAGAGATAAAGGAGATGATGGACCGTTTTCGGAGGCGGCCACCAGAAACCGTCGATGGCAAGACGCTCGCACGCATGATCGACTACCAGGCGGGCACAGACAGGGACCTTTACCTGGATGAGGAACACCCGGTGGATCTGCCCGGGTCTAACGTGCTACAGTTTATCCTGGAAGATGGGACAAGGATCACCATGCGTCCCTCAGGCACAGAGCCCAAGATAAAATTTTACTTTGGTTGCCGCACAGGGCTGAACAAGGCGGAGGACTTTGACCACAAGCGGAAAGAGATGCTGGCAACCATTGAAAGGATCAAAAAGGACCTTCAGATCGGATGACCCTATCTGAAGCGGCTTCTTTCCTGCCGAAGCTTCTCTTTGGCTTTTTCGCATTCAGGGTTTTCACTGTATTCAATATAGGCTTCCTGAAAATCGGGATGATCCCTGAAAAGAACCCCCAGGCGCACTTCCAGCGGAGGTATCCACAAGAGGGCCAGGAATACAACAAACAGGACCATTCGTAAATAATAGCGGTTACAGAAAGCCATGTGCTTTTTTTGGATGACTTGATATGCAATGATGAAGCCTGCAAAGGCCACCATCACGACAAAAGCAAAGATGATCGCTGTTTGCATGCCGGGAAAGAACAAAAAGCCAAACAGGATGGCAATGAGGCAATAGGAAATGATCAACCCCATGAGTATGCTTGTGACGATTTTGAAAGGTGTCAGCGACTGCCGTTTATGCTGATGCACCAGGTCGAAGGGCCGCAGTTTGTTGAAGATAAAAAAGCCAAACCACAAATAGTAGATGGCCAGCAGGGTGGTGGTTAACAATAATGCATAGTTGAATGCCGGCCCGAACCATACCCGCAGGACCCATATGACGATCACAGTAATCAGGCCTGCTTTTTCAAACTTGTTGATCAGGGTGTCTTTTTGTTTCATGGGTATCGTCAATTAATGATATTTACTTCGGGTTGAAGCGTTATATTGTATTTTTCGTATACAGACTGACGGATTGCCGATGCCAGCTGCAGCATCTCTTTCCCGGTGGCTTTTCCGTGGTTGACCAGCACCAGGGCTTGTTTATCATGCACACCGGCGTCGCCTTGCCTGTAGCCCTTCCATCCGGCATGCTCTATGAGCCATCCTGCCGCAAGCTTCATGCGGTCGCCTTCAGGATAGGCGATGACCCCGGGATGTCTTTCTTTGAGCTGCCTGAAAAAATTGGTGGAGACCACGGGATTTTTGAAAAAACTGCCCGCATTACCCAGGACTTCCGGATCAGGCAGTTTGCTTCGGCGTATGCGGCAAACGGCTTGCCTTACATCTGAAATGGTTGGGAGCGCGTTTCCCGTTTTTGCAAGTTCATCGGCTAGCTGACCATACCGGGTGCGGATAACCGGGCGGGTGTCCAGCCTGTAGGTCACGGAAAGGATGATGTAACGGTCTTTTCCTTCCTGTTTAAAGAAGCTGTTGCGATAGCCAAAGCGGCAGTCAGCAGCCGTAAAGGTGGAACGCTCCCGGCTTCTTTTATCCAGCGCGGTAAGGCTGTGGAAATATTCCCTGAGCTCCACGCCGTAAGCGCCAATGTTTTGTATGGGGCTGGCCCCCACCTGTCCAGGGATCAGCGACAGGTTCTCAAGGCCCCCCCATCCCCTGTCAACACAATAAGCAACCAACCCGTCCCATGACTCCCCCGCCTTTACTTCCAGGAAGACCTTCCCATCTTCCTCACCGGTCACTTGCTTGCCAGTGGTCGCCATCTGGATCACCACCCCATCGAAGTCGTCCGTAAACAGCATGTTGCTTCCCCCACCAAGAACCAGGTGACGGCCATGCCTGATGGCAGGATGATCCATGAGCGGATAAAGATCCTCTTCGCTGGAGACCCTTGCAAACTCCCTGGCAAATACACGGATCCCAAAGGTGTTCAAATCCCCAAGCGGGTAGTTATTATGGATATGCATTGAAAGACATCCAGTTTATTTATGAAATAAAGTCCGGGAAGGGTCAAAGTTAATGGAAAAAGAGTTCTTTTGCCGGATTAATTTGCAACCTGCATAAAAAAACCGGCCAAGCCGGTTGGAGAGGGTTTGCGCGTTGTAATCCTGGTTGTTTACCTGGTAAGGATAATGTTCTTTTCCTGTATCAATTTGCGCAGGTTGATAAGGGCGTAACGCATCCTTCCGAGTGCAGTGTTGATGCTTACATCTGTCTCTAAAGCTATTTCTTTGAAACTCATATCCTTATAATGTCGCATCTTCAGCACTTCCTTCTGTTCTTCAGGAAGGTATTCGATCAGCCGTTTCACATCCTCATGGATCTGACCGACAATCATCTTGTCTTCAACGGTGTCTTCATAAACCTTCAGTGTTTCAAAAAGGTCGTACTCTTCGCTGTTTTCCTTTATGGGCATACGTTTCGACTTCCGGAAGAAGTCGATGATGAGGTTGTGCGCGATGCGCATGGCCCAGGGCAGGAATTTTCCCTCCTCATTATAGGCCCCCGCCCTCAAGGTTTTGATGATCTTGATAAACGTGTCCTGAAAAACATCTTCTGCGAGATGCTTATCTTTCACAATAAGCATAATGTAGGAAAACAGCTTGCGCTGGTGCCGGTTGATAAGATTTTCTAAAGCATTGTGATCACCGGAGATGAAATTACGGATCAACTCCTGATCGCTTATCGCTGTGCGGTCATTCATATTAATGCCCTCCTTTATGTTGAATCAGCGTAAGCGTCTAATCGATAATCCGTCCTCCATGTTTTGGTTAGTAAATCTACGGTGCCGCTGCACCGTGGTAATTGATGCGACAAATATAAATGTTTTTTTTCCTAATATCAAAACATTTTTTAAAAAAACTTTTATTTGTCCATGGTATATAAAAACCGTTTGATGCTTTTTTTCGGCGTTTTGGCAAACTCTTCCGGTACGATTTTCATCGTGGTTATATTCATGTATACGGGAAATCTATTATTTAGTTCCTCTTTATACTGTTCCAGTGTGTTTTTCAGTTCTTTTTCCTCCATCCCAATTTTATCGGTAGCTTCATAATCGGGATATATCAGGGCTTCCAGCAGTCCGTTTTTTTCTATAACGAGCGATTCCTGCACAAATGCCATGCTGTTTAGTTTGGCTTCCAGTTCTTCGGGATAGATAGTTTGACCTGATGGCCCCAGTATCATGCTCTTGATGTGGCCTTTTATGTAGATATGATCATCATTGTCGATGAGGCCCAGGTCGCCGGTATGCAGCCAGCCATCTTTATCGAGGGCCTCGTTGGTCGCATCTTCATTCTTATAATAGCCCTTCATGACATTCTCTCCCCTGACCATTATCTCCCCTGCTGTTTTAAAGGGGTCAGGACTGTCAATTTTGACCTCGAGGGTGTCCACGATCTTACCGGCAGAACCCGGGCGGGTCTTTTCCTTACCGGCGTAGCTGATCAGTGGGCCGCACTCCGTCATGCCATAGCCGGTCGAATAAGGGAAGCCGATATTGTTTAGAAACAATTCCACTTCACTGTTGAACGGCGCCCCCCCGATCACCACCTCGTGGAAGTTCCCTCCGAAAATGTCCTCCAGCTTCTTTCGTATCTTTCTGTGGATTAACTTTTTAACAAGCGGGGTGTTAAGCAATGACTTCGTCATTGGCTTTTCGATTGCCGGCAGGACCTGTTTCTTGTAGATGTCCTCAATGATCGCCGGGACACTGAATACCAGCCGTGGCCTGATCTCTTGAAAAGCCTGCATAAGGATCTGTGGGTAAGGAGACCTGGTAATAAAGGTGATATGACATCCCAGTGTAAAAGGCCAGAGGAATTCAAAGGCGCAGCCATAGGCATGTGCCAGCGGCAGAAAAGATACGATGGCATCGCCGGGGTGCAGCGGCATGTTGTTGTTGGCATATACTATATTGGCCACCAGGGCGTTATGCTGAAGCATGACCCCCTTGGTAAAACCGGTCGTGCCTGATGTGTAGCTGATCACGGCCAGGTTTTCATTGGGTATGGCTGCGAGGTAAAAATTGTCAGACTGTGCCCCATAGGGGTACTTCTTCTGATACATGTCCTCCACCTCTTCTGCCTTGTCGGTCAATGACCGGGCTTTCCCATCCGCCAGAACGGAAAAATCGCTCAATGACACGATACCCAGCAGGCGTTCCATCTTTTCCGCTTCAAGTGCATCGAATAGTGTGTCGGCGGCCATTAGCAGACGTGATTCAGAATGGTTCACGATATGATGCACGTCATTGGGTTTGAAATCAGGCAAGATGGGTACCACCACAGCGCCGTAAGTGATTACTGCCAGGTAGGAAATACCCCAGTGTGCCGAATTTGAACCCAACAGGGCGATCTTGTCGCCAGGCCGGATCCCGTAAACCTCAAAACGGGTGTGCAAATGAATAATGTAACCGGCAACATCGCTGTATTGATAGCTTTTGCCGCCATGATCGGATAAAGCCGTGATGTTCCAGTTGTTCCTGATGGCCTTTAAAATAAAACCGGCAAGGTTTTCCTGCATCATACCAGGTGCTGTTTTGCGAATTGAAAAGATGATTTGATGATCCCTGTGACTGCAAGGTACAAAAATATTCGTTTCGGCTGCGGGTTAAATACAAATTAGCCATCAGAAAATCTATTCCGAAGCTAAAATCCATCATATAAAAGGACTTCTTTGGTTTCGCGTCATTAACCCTTAGGTTATGTCTCCTCAGCAAAACCCATTGTTGGTTTGGTTTTGACCTGTTACTGCGAAGTATTGCTTTTAATGTACTGGTAGTTGAGAGACCGGGGCATTTTGCAGCATCTCTTTACCTCAAATAAATCGTACCTTTGCAGATTGTTAAAGATTTGCCTTCAGGTATGCAGATTGACCAGCTTGATCCACAGCGTTATATTCTGATAAAGGGTGCCCGGGTGCACAACCTGAAGGGTGTGGATGTGGCCATAGAACGTAACCGTCTGGTGGTGATCACAGGCCTCTCGGGTTCGGGGAAATCGTCACTGGCTTTTGATACATTGTACTCGGAGGGCCAGCGTCGGTATGTTGAGAGCCTCAGTGCCTATGCACGTCAGTTTTTGGGCAGGATGCACAAGCCGGAGGCTGATTACATCAGGGGCATATCCCCGGCCATCGCCATCGAACAGCGTGTGAACACACGCAATCCACGCTCTACTGTTGGCACGTCGACCGAGGTGTATGAATATATCAAATTGTTGTATGCCCGTATCGGCCAAACCTATTCACCCGTGACTGGTGCTGTGGTGAAGCGCGACAGTGTCACGGACGTGGTGAACCATTGTTTGTCTTTTCCATCGGGCACGATGGTGATGGTGATGGCGCCATTCTCATTGAAGCCCGGGCGAATACCGCAACAGCAGTTGTCTGTTTTGTTGCAGCAAGGGTTTACGCGCATCATGGTCAACAACAATGTTCATCGTATAGAATCCCTGCTATCTGAAGAGGCGGATCCGGGGTCTCTGCAAGATCCGGCCATCATCATTGACCGTTTTCGCATCGATCGTGGAGAGAAGGAGCTCCGCCCGCGCATTGCCGACTCCGTGCAGACAGCATTTTACGAAGGGGAAGGGGAATGCCTTCTGGAATATGGATCGGGCGATGGCACCCGGCGTGAGTCATTTTCCAATCGTTTTGAAAGGGATGGCATGGTGTTCGAGAAACCGTCTGTCAACCTGTTCACCTTTAACAACCCTTATGGTGCCTGCCGCTCTTGTGAAGGTTTTGGCAGCGTCATTGGCATAGACCCCGACCTGGTGGTTCCCAACAAGGGCCTTTCGATATATGAAGATGCTGTTGCTTGCTGGAGGGGGGAGAAGATGGGATGGTGGAAAGAGCAGCTGGTAGCCCAGGCTTACAAATTTGATTTTCCCATCCATAAGCCTTACAAAG
>SLCY01000074.1 GCA_007125585.1 Bacteroidales bacterium | reverse complement strand
CTGGCCAGGTAGATCATCTGGCTGCGGTTGGCCCGGTAGTAGTTATAAAAGGGGTACTGGTTGGACTGTAAGTTGCCCTCCCCGATGACCATTTCGGGCGTTTGGCCGATGACCAGTTCCTGAACGGATTCAAAAAGATGGCCATCTTCGATGCTGAAATAAACATCTACGAACGTTCCTTCGATGCACGATGGATGGGCCTCCACGGTGTATGCCACTTCAATGGATTCGCCTGAGGGCACGACATCATGAGCCATCACATCATCGATCAGGGTGAGGTATGGGTTGGCGGCAAAAAATTCACTGACAGGCGCCATTGCAGGAGCACCTCCCTGATTGGTATAGTTTACAACAATATTGGCAGTTTCGCCAGGATCAAGCCTCCCGTTGCCGTCCCCGTGTTCTGAATCATCCACCCAGAAGTTACTGATGGTAAATTGTGGTGAATAGATCCTCAGTGAGAAGTTTGACTCCCATAGGTTTTCTTCGCCATCTGTGATGAGGAGGGTAAACAGGACATTGTGGTTGTCCGGGATGATTTCATCCACTTCAAAGGAAAAAGCGGCGTTCTCCATCACAAAGTCATCGTCGGCAATATTGCCAAATAAATGCTGGTCATCGATGATTGTAACATGTTCACTTGCAGTGGTCAGTGTCGCCTCCACGTTTTCAGCCATCTCCACACCGACATTCTTAAGGGCCAGATCGAGAATGACAAATTCGCCGTAATCAGCCTGGTTGTTATTGTTGCCGGCACTGTCATCGATCAGGTATTCATCGAATACCACATAAGGCCCATCGGGGGGGATCACCTGAATTTCATCGTTGATATAGGTCTGCATGTTGAAACCGCTGATTGCCAGTGTCAGCTCGCCGGGCTCAGCAGGCGGGTCTTCGAAATGCACGGTTGCTGTACCACCGTCAACGGTAGCTGTTCCCAGGATGACCACCTCTTCTTCAATGTCATCGTAATGGGTGATGGCCACCACGGCACCTTCTGCATCATCCACGGTAATATCAAAGGAGTCCATCCCGAGCAGTATTACCGGATTGTAGGTCACATTGAACGGCTCGGGGGTTGCAGTCCTGACCATCAGGGTGGGATCGCCAAAGAGGACCCATGTTTCATGTGTCCTGATACCTTGTGAACCATATTGAGGGATCATGAACATGCTGCCGTTGATGCTGATCCCACCATATGTCCTTTTGATGACGTTGCCATGCTCGATGCTTTTTTCTGTCTTGATGCTGACCATTTCGTCCTGTCCGCACATGGGCGGCTGCCAGGGCTGGTTGATGGTGGCGGCCATCATGCCGACGGCACCAGTGGGTTCCCCGTTATGGGTAGCGCGCAACCAGGCTTCTGCAAAACAAAAGTTGGTGACGAAATCACCATTCACACAGGCTACCGAAGTGATGTAGGGCAATTGTCCGATGTTGGTAAGCTGGTTTACATGGGTTATGTTATAGTTGGCAACACTCCATCCGGTTACAGAACCGTGGTTACAGAAATTGATCGCAGACAAACCGTCATTGATGTCGGCCGAGATCCCTCCCGGGGTAGGGTTAGGAAACCCTGAGGCATATTCATAATGCTGATGGACGACGTCATAGGTAAAATTCAGCAAGGTGTCCCTTATGAACTCCATGTGCACGTGATCGGCTTCCCCGTGATGACCAGCTCCTTCGTTGCGTGCAATACCCATTCCGGTACTCAGCCAGGTATCGTTCTCGTCCAGGTCCCTTTCGTATTCTATCATACGCTGAACCTGTGTTTCGACGTGTGCCACATTTTCGGCGGAGAACCGGCCCACAAAGATGTCGTTGAAGGAATTGGTCCCTACCAGAAAACCGTAGGCATTGTCGGAGTGACCATTGCTGGTGGTCATGGGCGGGATCTGCGGCCCGTCGCCGATAAGCAACAGGTGCGCAAAATCATCGTTTTCGTTGTAGTGGTTTTGGACATAGCTTTTGATGGCTGCAGGCGTGGTACCGGCTTCCGACTTGGGTACGATCTCGGTCTTTCTCCCGATGGTACGTTTCCAGTCAACAAAAGGCTGCATGGCGTCCATAAAATCATCATAGGCGATGATGAGCATGCTGCCTTCCTCTCCCTCGAGCAGGGGATAGGATTTTTCCGCTGCCCCCATGTTCAGGAAGAAGCGTTCATAGATCTGTCCATACTCCGATTCGAGGGTGATGATTTCACGTTCACGCACAAAGGGGTCTTTGCCTTTTTCGCCTGTGGAGGTGATCTCCACCACAAGGTCGGTATACACCCTGAGGGTCTTGCTCACCGGGTTATACTGGAACGGAAAGACGGTAACGGTTTGACCGCGGAAATCGCGCATGATAAAGGGTTCCTCAAGCTGTGCCAGCTTGCCGGGCCAGAACGCATCGGTGTCATACACTTCACCATAGGTGTAAGGCACATCCCCTGGCCGGATATCCCTTGTGAAATGGCCTTTAGAGGGGGCAATTTCGATGTTTTTAAACTCCTCATATTTAGAACTGATCACGTTCACTTCCATTTCATCCAGGTCGGGGATGATAATGGTGGTCACCAGTTTTGGCAGGTCCGGCTTGCCTTTCTCCGTGATGTTTGTTCCTCCGCCAACGGAGATCATCATTTCTTTCCCTCGCGGCGTAGAGAGGGGGGATTCCAGGAAACCATCCACCGAAAACCGGATCCCGGTTTCCTGTATGTTGCTATGCACCAGGTTTACCTCAGCCGGTGAGGCTGTTGACCCGTTCATACCGACCCAGTTCCCCTGGGCGTTTGTGTAAGAAAATAAGCCTACGGATAAAAAGATGAAAAGGTAAATGGTCTTTCTCATGATCGGTGAATTTTGTTTTTTAAAAAAGCAAAGGACCGTTGGTCCACGCAGAAAGGGAAAAAGAAAGAATAAGCAATCCAGGAAGGTGGAAAACGGATGCAATTGTCATTGGTTTGCGGTTAATCCGGACAAAGATCGTTTTTTTTTAAAACATGGCAAAATCCAGATATAATGTTTTTAAAATTTTTTTTTCCGGATCTACTTTTTTACTTTTCCAATCCTGTCCTCCACGGCTTTCACCTTTCCCTCAAGGCAATTGCTGGCCCCTTTCCGGATATCCAGCTTGATGGTTGAATAGACACGGTTGCAGTCGGCTTCCAGCAGCGTGTATGCTTTTTCAACAATCTCCAAAGTTTCTTCCAGGGTGTTGGTTTCCACGACTGTTCCCATTGGTGTCAGGCGGTAGTCGTGGCCGGTTTCATCGATCATTTTAATGATCCTGCTCACAAAAGGGCTTACGCTCTCCCCTTTATCGGTGGGAAACATGGCGAATTCCATTAATACGGACATGGCTTTAGGTTTTTTTGTTTTACAATGAATGATCTGGTATTTATTTGAAAAGCGGGTCTGCCCCGATGGTGCCTTTTAAAGATTCGAGATATTCGGGGCTTTCGGCTTTTTTCAGTTCGGCAACTGCAAAGGCGAGTCTCTCTCCCAGTGAGAGTTCTCTGGCAACAGGCTCGTTGACCTCCCTGGCAATAAACTGTTTGAGGTATTCGATCTTACGGTGCCACAGATCGATCTCTTTTTGCTGTTTGCGTTTCAGTCGCTCTTTATACCAATCACTGTGTATCAGGGTTTCCCTGTCAAACAGCTCTCGTACCTCAGGGTTGCTGGCATCTTTTCCATGATAGTGACCGTGGGCCATGATGTGCAACAGCGCTTTCAGGGGCGGGATGGCTGCTTCTACACTGCCATCTTCAAAATACTGCATGGCGGTTCTTTTTTGTGCATCACAGATATTCCTGATGCCATCCACAAACTCTTCCATCGACTGTTTTTCCGGCCGGAGGATCTCTTCTGAGAACACACTCATGGGTTCCTCAAATACGCGTCCGAGGTATTTAAAGGCAAATGATTCATTAATACGGTACCCAAGCCGACTTGCCGGAATTGCCTCCCCTTCGAATTCAAAATCTTCGATTTTTTCCAAAACACCTTCCCTGATCAGGTTTTCAGGTTTTTTTTCATCCATATCGAAGCGGCACCATATCTCAGGTATCAGGATACTCAGGTCATGGTCGAAACGTTTTGAGGGGCCAATATGTCCTGCGGCACTGGAAAACGCATTGTAACCTGTCAATATAAAAGAAACCAGGGCGTTGTTCAGGTCGGTGACGGGCACCAGCATATTGAACGGCCCTTTGGTGAGGGCACCTTCCGAACCTGCGCCTGTTGTTGAGGGCGATTTCCCTGTGAGGCTGCAGATAAAATCCATGAACAGCTCCGGCAACTCCTGGTAGTGAATGGGCCCGTAAACGCTCAGTGGCCGTATCCCCTTTTTCCTGTCAGGAGGATTGTTGCGCCGGCCGGGCAAAACATCCGTAATCGGAAACAAAGTGGGCTTGTCTGGCGGTATTTTACGGGCAAACCGCACCCCCACATGGGCAAGGTATCGGTCGGTGGGATTGTTGAACTCGGGTCGTGACTGCAGATACCTAGGGTTTTTTGAAATAGAGCCGTCTTCAAGCTTCCTGGGATGCGAGGGGGAAATAAAATACAGGCCGCTGGCATCCTCTGCACCCTGCTTGATAAGTTTTTTAATCGGGTAGGTATATTTGTCAAAGTCGATGGCCTCTTCAAGGATCTCCTTGCCGTCATCCGGCGTGAGGGGCTGGTAGTTGGTGGTAAAAACATTCATCTGCGAAAGGTCAGACTCCGTCTGTTTGTCATAGCCCCTGTTGATCGCTTCATCAGGGCGCTGAAAGAAGAGGTATTCACAATTCTGGACAAACTTGATGCTCTTGTTGTGCGTATCCGGGTGCAAATGCTCAAACCGGGTTGCCGGCAGGGTAAGGGTGGCTGAGATATCATCTTCCATCTGTACCTTTGCAGCAGCAATGAAATCCGGTCGCAAGGAGAAAACATTCCATGAGTCGTCTTCCTCAAAACCGACCCTGAGGTACGAGGTGCTGATTTTACGGTTATCGAACATCAGGGCATGGCCTTTACGTCCATTCACTTTATCTACCGAGAAATATTCCCGCCACCTCTTCTTCTCCATGCCTTCGGTAAGGCTGAACCGTTTGATCAAAAAAATCAACGCCTTTACATGATCGGGAATGCTATGCAAATACCGGTTATAAGATGCACTATACCCTCCGCATGGAGTAAGCAGTTTTATGACAGAACCAAGGGTCCTTTTGCGGTCCATCAAACTGCGTTTGTCTGAACCATGCAATTTCTCATCCTCCCATCTTTTACTGTAATCGTAGTCTATGATGGTCTGGACGGCAGTGAAGTCCTTTTCAATATCATCGATAAAAAAAGTACCGTATATGATGGCATTGAGCAATGATTTTGATATTTCAGACTTTCCGCCTCCTGATACTGTGCTGGGCTTATGAAGGAAGCTTCCTTCCGCTTGTGTGGCCACCAAGCGCCACTCGGGGGCAAAGGGGTGTTTTTCCATGTGTATTTTATAACCACAGGGCAAAACATAATAATGCTCCCGAAGCAGTTTGATCTCCCGTTCCTTCCCTTTGTACTTCCATCGTATCCTGCTTTTATACAGGTCAATTTCAGCATTTTCCGGAATATAGGTCACCTCCGGGTGCAAAACATCCACTCCGAAATTGTCCTCATGAAGATGCATCAAGGAAGCATAGCGTTTTTTTATGTCCTCAAATGTGTAAGCATCCGGGAAGCGGTCCTGCAGTTTTTTTGCAGCAAAAAAGTTGCCCAGGTTCCTTCTGGCGAAGGCCAGTGTGCCACCCGCATGCTCTTCTTCACAATTGCCGGTTAGGTTGGCAGCATAGGAGATCTGGGTTTTGATCTCTTTTTTACTGTAACCGAAATAATTGTCCGCGATCAGGGTGACCACCACACCCCGTTCGTCACGGCAGGTTATCTTAAAAGGGATGCCATTGTTGTATTGTTCATCCGCCTTTTTCCAGCACATCCCATCACTGCGCATGCGTTCGGTGGCATCCTCCCAATGTGGCAACCCCATATCTTTTTTTCGCAGCTGAGTCAGGTGGGGAGCAAGGATGATGCAGCCGCTATGTCCCGACCAGTGCTCAAGGTCCAGTGCCGCATCGTTCTTGTACAAATAGGGGTCACCCGCATTCCCGAATATGCTTTCCACAAAGTCAAGGTTGCTGACGAACGCCCCAGGGGTGAAAAAACGCACCTCCATCGATTTGTGGGGTGACACGCCTGGTACCTCAGGACTCACCACAGGACGCAAAAGCAGGGAGGTGAATACCCTGGCAGGCTCTTTTTGCGATGCGGTAAAAGGCAATATCATAGAATCTGCCGGCGGGTTCAATGCCGCATGCAACATGTTTGCGAAAGCAATTTTCGGCACCGCCTTTTTATCCGGCGGGACAGGCAGTCCGCCTTTAACAATATGAAATGACCCTTCCGTGGTGCGGCGGTCATGCACCGGATTGTGCAGTATGCCCTGTTTGATGCGATAGGATTCGAAATAGGGTGTACTGTAGCTGTTTTTATCGGGGGGCAGACAAACTTCTCGGCCAATGCCCGGTTTGTCAAGTACAAAGGAGTCGAAAGGGATACGCAGGTTCTTGTCAAATTCAAGGTCGCTCAGGTAGGCATTAAGAAAAGATTGAATGCGTTGGTCAACGGGATTGATCACCTCGGTCGACAACAGCCGCATTTTCTCTTTGTAGTTTTCCAGCAGGCTTTCAGCCAGGTTGACAAACTCCTGTTCTGTCATGCCATCTTCTGTGGGTTGGAGGCTCCCCTCAAAAATAGGCTGCCCCATGGATGCAAGCTTCATGTTAATATACCGGATCACATCGCGTCGCTGTCTCCCTGATAACGGCTTTACAGAATGATAGTAAATTTGCTGTTCCATTGATTATCGCTTGTATTGTGTGTTGTAACTGATCGGCCGTGCCATGAAAAAACGGTGGATTTATCTGGCCGATAGCATCTACTTGCAAAGGTAGGGAATTTCGAACAACCGGTTTCGCTGCCTGATCTGTTAACGGATCATGCTGCACCGGACCATCAGATAAATAAATTTCATATTTTTGACGCATGGGACAAAGCATTGTTTTTGGAACGCTTGTATTGGTGCTGTTTTTGTTTGCCTGGGGACGTGTTCGCCATGATGCGGTTGCACTCATTGCCTTGTTCTTGCTGGTTATCGCGGGCATTGTTTCCCCCGGGGAGGCTTTTTCAGGTTTCGGTCATCCCGCGGTGATCACGGTAGCGGCTGTTTTGGTGATCGGAAAGGCCCTGGAGTTTTCAGGACTGATTGGCCTGTTGGGGAAATGGGTCATGACGGTGGGTAAAGGTTTGCTGGTACAGATCATCACCCTTTCGGTCATTGTTGCCGTCGCTTCTGCGTTCATGAACAATGTGGGCGCCCTGGCCATCATGATGCCGGTGGCCATCACCATGGCAAGAAAAAACGGCCATCCGCCGTCCTATATATTAATGCCCATTGCTTTTGCTTCCCTGCTTGGCGGGATGACCACCCTTATCGGAACACCGCCGAACATTATCATTGCCACTTTCAGGGGTGATGAGCTGGGGGAGTCATTTGGCATGTTTGACTTCTCCCCTGTCGGTGTTACCCTGACCGTTGCGGGCATCTTATTCATCTCTTTTGCAGGATGGCGCTTGCTGCCCCGGAGGGCGGCCAGGAAATCCGAAGCCGACAAGTTCGATATTGAAGAGTACATTACCGAAGCGAAGGTCACACGCAATGCCAGAATCAAGGACAGATCGGTGGGGGAGCTGAAAAGCATTACAGAAGCCGGGGTGCAGATACTGGGTCTCATCCGTGATGGCAAACGCATTCATGCGCCCGGTCCGGAGGAATTGTTCAAATTGGACGACATCATTATTCTGGAGACGGACGCTGATGAGTTGAAGACTTTTCTTGATGAAACAAAGGTGCAGTTGTTGGGCGACAAGAAATTCCGCAAGGATGCGGAGGGGTCGAAAAACATTATGATCACAGAAGCCATTGTCATGGCCGACTCACCCATTATTGGCCAATCGGCTGCAGCTTTGAGGATGCGCAGCCGTTTTGGGGTAAACCTGCTGGCGGTTGCCCGGAAGGATCAAAAGATCAGGCGGCGGCTCGACCATGTGGTCTTCCGTACCGGCGATGTATTGTTGCTGCAGGGCAGGGAGCATTTGCTGGATGATGCCATCACCACCATTGGTTGCCTGCCCCTGGCCCAGCGGGGGCTGCGCATCGGCTATAAGCGTAAGATCCCTTTGGCACTCGGCATATTCATCACCGCCATCATCCTTGTGGTTGCAGGGTTGTTGCCGGTACAGGTGGCTTTTTCTATGGCTGCCCTTGCCATGGTCCTCTCCGGCGTCCTGCCCATAAAGAATGTGTACACCAGCATCGACTGGCCGGTGATCGTCCTGCTTGCTGCCATGATACCCGTGGGCACCGCTTTGGAAACCACGGGGGGTGCCTCGTTGATAGCATCACAAATATTGAGCACCGGAGAAATGTTTCCACCATGGGTTATCATGGCAGCGATCCTTGTCGTCACAATGTTTTTATCCGATATCATCAACAATGCAGCCACCGTTGTTTTGATGGCACCCATCGCCATCAGTGTGGCTCACGGACTCGGACTTTCCGTTGACCCCTTCCTTATGGCCGTGGCTGTGGGCGGCTCATGCGCCTTCCTCACCCCCATCGGCCATCAATCAAACACCCTGGTCATGGGACCCGGCGGCTATAAATTTACGGATTACTGGCGCATGGGGCTTCCGCTGGAAATCATCATCGTCGCACTGGGAATACCCATGATCATGATGGTATGGCCGTTCTGAGCATTACCCCCCGGCTTGTACGATTGCCGTCCTCCATCACAAAAGAAATAACCTGTTATAACCGGTTAAAATTGGGATGATTCAATGGCACGATCAACCTTTTGCGCCCATCCACGGTTGTCAATCACCCATCATCTGCCATCATGTTTTGTCATATACAGGTTTTTTTATACTTTTACACATCAGAAATTTTTTGATTTTTATTTACGCTACAAAATGTTTGATTCAATGAAAAAGCATTTATATAAGCACCTGTTGGTTGTTTTCTTTGTATTGGGATTCGGCAATCTGTTTGCCCAGTTGCCGATGATCAATTTTGAAGCAGAGAAAAGCCTTTCAGAGGTCAGGGTAAACAACTTTGAAACCACGCGCCTGCAGTTTGATTTTGAAGGATTAAACCATATGACCGTGAAAACCAGCGAAGGCACCTTCACCGAACTCATCATGCCCGGTGGTTACAGTGTGGGCGCGCCCGGCACGCCGAAACTCCCTGCAAGCAATAAGCTTATTGAAATTCCTTTTGGGGCGGAAGTCGAGGTAAAGGTCCTCAGCTATACAACGGAAGAGTATCGTCTTGCGGACTTTGGCGTGAAACATCCGCTGATGCCGGTGCAGCCCTCGTTGCGCAAGGATCAGGATGTTAACGATGTCCCTTTTCAATATGTACCTGAGCAATACAGCAAACGCACCTATATTGAACCGGAGCTTGCTTCTGTCGAAGTGCTGGGCGTGATGAGGGGGCAACGGCTTGGAAGGCTCACCATCGCACCCGTTCAGTACAACCCTTCTGAACAGACCATTAAGGTGTACAATCATGTTGAAGTGGAGATTCGGTACACGGGTTCAGACATTGAGCTGACCAAATATATCAAGGCATCCACCTACTCCCCTTATTTTGAGTCAGTTTACCGCCAGGTGATCAATCCCTACAGCATGCGGGATGTGTTTAATGATTATCCTGATCTGACAAAATACCCTGTTAAAATGATCATCGTATCCCATCCGGATTTTGAAGCGGCCCTCCAGCCTTTTATTGAGTGGAAGACCATCCAGGGATTCGAGATTATTGAAGCCTATACCACTGATATCGGAAGTTCGGCATCTGACATTCAGGACTTTATTCAATCGGAGTACGCTGCTGGGACCCCGGAGGATCCGGCGCCCACTTTCGTTGTTGTGGTGGGTGATCCGGGAAAAGTTCCTGCATCAGCCATTGGAAGCGCATCTGGTCAGGTAACCGACCTTTACTATGCCTCGGTCGACGGGGACTATTTTCCCGATATGTACCTGGGACGGCTTTCTGCAAGAAATGTACAGGAGCTACAAAACCAGCTGGACAAGATCCTGTATTATCAGCAGTATGCGTTTGATGATCCCTCATACCTGAATGATGTTACTTTGATCGCTGGTGCTGATAGCTACTGGAATCCGCGTGTAGGGCAACCAACGGTCAATTACGGGACCGAGAATTATTTTAACGCGGCCCATGGGTTTGAAACAGTCAATGCCTATCTGTCCAGTTATGCCGGCTGTTATGACGAAGAGAGGATATCTGTGAGCTTGATCAACTACACTGCACACTGCAATCAGACTGTTTGGGGTAATCCCAGTCTTGGGGTGAGTGATGTACACAACATGACCAATGCCGGCAAGTATCCTCTGGCTGTTGGAAATTGCTGTATGAGTGCCCAGTTCAGCCATTCGGAAAGCATCGGAGAGGCCTGGGTAAGGGCAGAAAACAAGGGGGCTGTGGCCTATATTGGCTCGGCACCCAATACGCACTGGTTTGAAGATTTTTACTGGGCCGTGGGCGCCTTCCCCATCCAGGGAAACAATGACGGCTACGTTCCAAGTGCTGAAGAAACCACGCTGGGTGTATATGATGCAGCGTTTGTCTCAGACTACCATGCAGTGGCTTCCAAAAAATTTGTCGGCAACCTTGCCATCACCGAAGCACACCTGCAAGGGTACCAAACTCATTCCAATGTGCAATGGTACTGGGAAGGTTACCAGACCTTCGGGGACCCCTCAACCATTATATACCTGACCGAGGGTGAGGACAATGTGGTGGATCACCTCCCGACATTGCCCATCGGGGTGGACCTCTTTACCGTGGAAGCCCTGCCCGGCTCCTATGTGGCCATTTCCATGGAGGGTATATTGCACGGGGCAGCCTTTGTGGGAGAAAGCGGAGAGGTGGATGTACCCATAACGCCTGTTACAGACGGCGGAGATGTTAAGATTGTCGTTACCAAGCCACAATACATCCCGTATATTGAAGAAATCCCTGCTGCGGCACTTGAAGGCCCATTTATCGTAATGGATGAGTTCATCATCAACGATCCGGCAGGTACAGGCCAGGCCAATTATGGCGACACATTTACCATTGACCTTACACTGAAAAATGTTGGTGCCGATCCCGTAAATGAAGTCACCGTGTTACTGACAGGTGAAGATGAATACATCACAGCCTTGGATGGTGACGATCCGGTTACTTTTAGCGGTATGGATGCCGGTGAAACGAACAACACCTCCACCGTGAACAATGCTTTTGCTTTTGAGGTTGACACGCAGGTACCCGATCAACACCAGGCAAGCTTTGTGCTGTTGATCTCCAACGGTGAAGAAGAATGGACTTCCAACCTGCGCATCACCGCCAACGCCCCTGTCTTTTACATCAACCCCGACTATGTTGTGGACGACAGTGAAGGTGGTGACAACAACGGCCGCCTGGATCCCGGTGAATCTGCCCTGTTGATATTTGAAGTGACAAACCACGGACATGCCACAGCAAACGAGGCGGTCTTATCACTCGACGCTTCCTCACCCTATTTTACCATCGGAGAAAAGGTGCTTGAACTGGAACCACTTCAGGCAGGAGCAACAACAGATGCCCTGTTCAATGTGGATGCCCACCCCTCAGCGCCGGAAGGCACCCTGGTAGACCTGTCGCTTCTCGTGGAGGACGGCCACGCGTATGAAACCCAAACTGAACTGGTCATCGGTCAAACGCCCGAAATGGTCATTGGGGAGGGCGGCTTAGAGTCCAACCAGTACCCCTTTTACAACTACTACCGGGCCAACCGCAGCCAGATGATCTACCTGGCCAGTGAGCTGGGCGCCGGCGAAAAGACGATCACCGAAGTAGCATTTGAAATCATCCATGCATCCTCGTCCCACAATCAGCTCCCCAACTTTGTGATCCGGATGATGCACACTGCCCAAAACGCATTTTCCAACTTCCTGAATACCGATAATGCACAAGAAGTGTTCACGGCCAATCCGTATGTGATGCCATTGAGTACCGGCTGGGAGGTCTGGGAGCTGGATGAACACTTCGAATACGACGGGGAAAGCAACCTGTTGGTGGAGATAG
>SLCY01000118.1 GCA_007125585.1 Bacteroidales bacterium | reverse complement strand
TCTATTACCAACGTAATGGAAATGCAAATTACAGCCGGAAACTTAATTCAAAGATTAATAAAAGCATAAAACTTATAACCAGGAACCCCTTCCTTGGAAAACAGACAGACATAAGCTCAGTAAGAGCTGTCGTAACAGGAGACTATCAGATAATCTATGAAGTGCTGGAGCAGACCTTGCTTATAGTTATGGTTTGGGATTGCAGGCGTAACCCGGAAAACAAAACCATTACTTTTCGGAAAACAAAACAAATTACTGATACCGGCAAATCATAATTTCATGTTGCCTGTGATTAGTACTGAACTGCCCGCTTTTGATGGACTTCGGATACAACAACATCAACAACCCGGACATATTATACCCATGCCTTAGCGGTTGAAAAAATAAAATTAACCGCGCAGAGGGCGCAAAGAAAGCACGAAGAGCATAAATGATAACAACGTTTCAAGTTATTCCGTCACCCAATATTTTCTTAAAACAACCTCCAATGTACAGCACCAACATAAAACACTTTCATAAAAAAAAGCGAATGGAAGGGAAGCAAGTGGGATAATGGAAACATATGCCATACATGATTGAGATGTCGCAAATAATGACAATATTTGCAACAATTAAATATGTTTAAATATTCAATCCTAAGCAACCTCAGTACCTAACAATAATGGAAATACCACTCAATGAATTTGAATTGCACATCAGTGAAACGATTTTGTATCGCGGTTTGACCTACTATAGAAATGGCTTTGTGGTTGAACCAGAAGAGCTTAACCCGGGTGAATACGAATTTACAGTAAGGGGCCGGGATGATTATACGGTGAATATTTCACTCAGTAATGGCGTTATTAACGATTATGCTTGCGACTGTCCCTATGATATGGGTCCGGTTTGTAAACATGTGGCAGCAGCGCTTTTTTATATGCAAGAAGATGAGTTGGAGCTCAATAAACCAGAGAAAACATCACAGGGGAAGAAACAGCAATCAACCAAAGATCAGGTTGATGAATTGCTGAAAATCATACCGCACGAAGAGCTCAAACAGTTTATTCATCAAAAAACCGGCGATGACAGGGCTTTTCTGAACACATTTCTTGGCTTTTTTGCCCATCACAACACCAATGATTCTAAACGCAGTTATGAAAAACAGGTAAAAGCTATATTACGAGCCGCTTCAGACAGGTCAGGATTTATTGACTGGGCTGCCTCAGGATATGTAGCTCAAGAAATTGATAATATGTTTGATATCGCTCAAAAACAAGTTGAACGGAATAACCCCCAAACTGCTGTTTTCATTTCCACTGCTATTTTGGAGCAATTAGCAGATGCCCTTCAATATGCCGATGATAGCGATGGAAGTATTGCTGGATGCATCGATGCTGCCATTGAAATGCTTCACCAGGTAGCGAAAGAAGAACCTGATGATAAGATCAGAGGACAGTTGCTGGACTATTGTTTGTCTACTTTTGACCAGGGCGTTTTTTCTGGATGGGAATGGCATTTGGGTATTTTGGAAGTCGCATCAGTGTTGGTAAGAACTGAAAATGAGCTGGAGTGGGTTTTTGCACGGATTGATCAGACCGAACTTTCAGATTACGAATCCATGTTGGCACAGGGCTTGAAATATAATATGCTTTTGAAAATCAAAGGTGAAGGGGAGGCTAATAAATATTTAGAACAATATATGGGCAATCCAATCTTCAGGCGTAAAGCATTGGAAAAATCGATCAATAAGAAAGATTATGATAACGCCAATAAAATCGCGCATGCTGGTATCACACATGACATGGAGGCAAAACCCGGCCTGGCAAAGGAATGGTATGATTGGTTGTTAAGAATTGCCCTGGCTCAGAGAGAAACGAAAAAAATCATTGAATATGCTCGCTATTTATTGATCGACAACTTCAGAAATGACCAGGATTATTATCAGATATTGAAAGACCATGTAAAACCAGAATCCTGGAATGGGTTCATTGAGACAGTTATAACTGATATATCTGCAAAAAGACGTTGGATTGACACCTCCCTGGTTGCAAACTTATACATAAAAGAAAAATGGTGGGACAGGCTTCTGGAAATGGTTAAACAGAATCCTGACCTTTCAACGGTTGAAATCTATGAAAAACATCTGGCAAAGAACTATGCCGGTGAATTGGTTCAAATGTACGAGGCAGGAATACTAAAGTACCTGGAAAATAATGTAGGAAGAAAACATTATCAGAAAGCAAGCCGCTATCTTAGACGTATGATTAAACTTGGTGGCCGGATCCAGGCCGATCGCCTGATCAATAAGATTCGTGCGGATTACCCCAGACGCCCTGCTTTATTGGAGGAGCTGAGTAGAATATAAAAGATTTCTCAAAACATGTATTTATTTTTCGACACCGAAACAACAGGCCTGCCCCGAAATTGGAGAGCACCGGTAACAGACGTGAATAACTGGCCAAGGCTTGTCCAGCTTGCCTATTTGCTGTATGACAACAACGGCAACAAGATTTCAGGCGCTGATTTTATTATCAAACCGGACGGGTTCACCATTCCGGCTGCCGCATCAATAGTACATAGAATAACAACCGAAAGAGCAATCAGTGAAGGACAATCCATTGCCGGCGTGTTGCAGCACTTTGACGCTTTGGTTAGAGAAGCAAGCTTTCTTGTGGCGCATAATATGTCATTTGATGAGAAGATCATAGGTGCAGAGTTCATCAGAAACGGCATGCAGAATAGCGTTGCATCAAAGAATAAAATATGCACCATGCAACGCTCAACAAACTTTTGTGCAATTTACGGGCCTTATGGACACAAATGGCCGAAGCTTTCAGAACTGCATTACAAATTATTTGGAACAGGATTTGACGAAGCCCACAACGCCGCGGTTGACATTACCGCCACCGCGACTTGTTTCTGGGAACTGAGAAGGATAGGTGTAATATAAAGATGCGATCAGCAAGACTGGTTGCCGGTAAAGTGCAATATAAGATCTTTTAGCAGGAGTGGGGGAGTAGCAGAGCAACCTTCGCGGTAAAAAAAATCAACCACAAAGACACGAAGGACACAAAGGATATCACAAAGAAATAACTTTGTGCACTTTGTGCCCTTTGTGGTGAAAAAAAGATCACCACAAAGACACGAAGAACACAAAGGATATCACAAAGAAAGATTAGCCCGGCTCAATTTCCATGTCACCGAGTTTGCCGGCAAGATATAGCGGCAATGAAATCAAATTGTAGGTGAGTTTATCGCTGCCCGGTATATTTACCGATGCTTGTAAATCTTTTCCTATGGAAGGAGTGTCTGTGTTTAATCGAATACCCGTTTTCTTGTTTTTTTCAGCCAGAAATATATG
>SLCY01000120.1 GCA_007125585.1 Bacteroidales bacterium | reverse complement strand
TATAGGTTTTTATATTAAACAAAAACATTCTTTGCATAAAGTACGATTGATCATTTACAATTGTATACATACGATTATATTTTGCAAATGTGAATGCTTATCATATAAACCTGTTTATTAATAATTTATATAGTGTATAATTGCTTTATTTAGATTTGTAAATTAGTAGATAAATCACAAATGTTAATGATATACAAAGTTATAATGCTTTTCGGATCTATTTATCTTTGTGAACTCGGTCAGGAATTAGCCAGGGCTCTCCCCTTCTGTTGGTTGTTCTGATCAAAAGTTGCTGGGAACACTTCGCAGACAAAAAATTCGATGATGGGCTGATGTGATGGGGTTATAAATTATGTCCCGGAGAATCGCTTCTAATGCTTTTCTCTTATCTGCAGGGCTGGAAATAAGAATCCTGGAGGCTTATGAAGGGTCGTTATCAATAAATCCGCCGCCTATAACATCTTCTCCGTCATAAAAAACGGCTGATTGACCCGGGGTTATGGCCGATATTGCTTCGCACAGATCAACAGTCATGCGGTCCTTCTTTTGATCATAACGTATGGTGGCTTCATGGCCTGGGTCTTTGTAACGTACTTTCGCGTGGACGTTTTGTTGTTCGGTGAGATTTTCGTATTTAATCAGGTTCACGCCACTAACGCTGAAGTGTTTCCTAAAGGTTTCTTCTTTTCTCCCCAGCACAACGGTGTTTGTTTCGGGAATAATTTTGTTGACATACAGCGGTTCACCCACTGCGACATTTAATCCTTTTCGCTGGCCGATGGTATAAAACGGAAAGCCTTTGTGCTTGCCCAGGAAGTTTCCTTCCTTATCGACAAAATCGCCGTCCTTCATATTGTCTTCAAGACCGGGGACTTGTTTTTTCAGGAAGGAGCGGTAATCGTTGTCGGGGATGAAGCAAATCTCATAGCTTTCCCTTTTATCGGCGATATCCCGGAAGCCTGCTTTTTCGGCAATTTTGCGGATCTCGGGTTTGGTATACTCTCCCAACGGGAAAAGGGTCCTTTCAAGGAATTTTTGTGACAGCCCCCAGAGCACATAGCTCTGGTCTTTTTTTTCGTCAATGCCTTTACTGAGGATCATTCGCCCGTTTTCTTTCCTGATCCTTGCATAATGGCCGGTGGCGATATACTGACAACTGAGCTGATCGGCACGTTTGAGCAAGGCGGCCCATTTTATATGGGTATTACAGAGCACACATGGATTAGGTGTTCGCCCTTTAAGGTATTCATCTATAAAGTCACTGACGATATAGTGATTGAACTCTTCCCTGATATCGAGCACATAGTGGGGAAATCCGAAGCTTACGGCCAGGTGTCGCGCATCATTTATGGAATCAAGGCTGCAACAACCTGTTTCCTTGCCAGGGTTCCCGGCCGGTGGATACTCCCAGGTTTTCATGGTAATGCCCACCACCTCATAACCTTCCTGTATCAGCATCATGGCCGCCACGCTGCTGTCCAGGCCGCCGCTCATCGCCATCAGTACTCTTTCCTTGGACATAATATAGATCCGTAGGGTTAGAAATAAACCATCTTTCGCAACACTGTGCCTTTTTCGCTTACGGGATTTCGATCTGTCATATTCCAGACATTAACGATCGAAAGCCAGTATAAAATTAGTAAAATCCTTCAGCTTGTTAAAGCGGTAGGCGGCAAGGTGGTAATATTTTCGTGGGAAATGATTGTGTTGTGATATCAGCATGGTGTGCATACCCAGACGGTATCCGAAAAGCATATCCCTGAATGTGTCACCGACCATCATTGATTGATCGAACCGGATGGCGGGAAACTGTTTTTTTGCTTCCAGGGCCATCCCTGTTCCCGGCTTTCTGCGATAACTGTCGCGGGATCTCAGGCCGGCGGCATGATAGATCCTGTCGATGCGGCCACCTGCACTTTTTACATCAGCCATCAACCTGTCATGGATCGCATCGAGGTCGGCCGTGCCCATCAGGCCCTTGCCAATGCCCTGCTGGTTGGTTACCACCACAATGTGCCGGAATACTCCTGCCAGCTGCGCCAAACCATCCAGGCTATCCGGTATCCATACAAAATCATCGGGATTGGTTACATATCCATTGCCCGGGCGCCTGTTCAGCACCCCGTCGCGATCCAGGAACAACGTCCACTCTGCAAAAGGTTGTTGGCCTGTTTGTATCATCTCCCGGGAAAAAGGATGGATTCAACATTCTCGCACAAGATATGTCCGAGGAGCATATGTACTTCCTGTATCCTGGCAGTATCCTCAGAAGGTACTCTCAGCAACATGTCACACAATCCGGTCATTTTGTTGTCATCTCCTCCACCGGTCAGCCCGATGGTCTTCAGGCCCAGTTCTCCTGCGGCTTCCAGGGCATGAATGATGTTGGGTGACCTTCCCGAGGTGGAGAATGCCACAAGGACATCCCCTTTGTTGCCCAATGCCCTGACCATCCGTTCAAATATCAGATCGAAGGAATGGTCATTGGCAGTCGCCGTCACAAAGGAGGAGTTCACATGCAGGGCTTCGGCGTTGAGCGGTGGCCTGTCAAGATAGAAACGTCCGCTCAGCTCGGCAGCCAGGTGCTGGGCATCCGCTGCGCTGCCTCCATTGCCGCAAAACAACACCTTGCCTTTGTTTTGGTAAGTTTCCACAAGGATCTCAATGCATTCCTGAAGCTGTTCTACCATCTGTTCGTCTTCCAATACCTTGCTTTTCAGTGCAATAGATTCAATGATCTGTTTACGTATCTCCATGTTCCCTGGGTTTTTATGACGGCGCCAGCAAGCTCTCTACCAGCCTGTCCCATGAAAAACGTTTCTTTTCTTCTTTTAATGTGTTTTTCATAAGAATTGATTTGTCCTGTTGAAAAAAATCCACCATGGCACTGGCAATTGCTTCCGGATCGGGTTGGACAACATAGCCTGCCCTGCCGTGGGAAACCATCTCTGGCAGGCCGCCCACATTGGTCACCAGCATCGGTTTCTCAAAGTGATAGGCCACCTGTGTTACACCGCTCTGGGTAGCGCTCTTGTAAGGTTGAGCCACCAGGTCGGCGGCAGAAAAATAATACCTGACCTCTTCATCGGGGATGAAGTCCGTCCGCCAGATGATGCGGTCCGCAACACCCAGCGACTGAGCCAGCTTGAGATAGGGTTCCTCCCTGGTGTAAAACTCCCCCGCAACCACAAGGGAAACCTGCAAAGATCTCATTTTGGGATGGGCAAATGCTTTCAACAGCAGGTCCAGGCCCTTATAATCGCGGATGAAGCCGAAAAAAAGCACAAGCTTCCCTTTCCGGTGGATATTTAAAACCGACCGTGCCTCCTCCTGGTTGACCACATCACCGAAGTTGTCGTACAGGGGATGTGGACAATGCCGTATCCTGTCGTCGCTGATACTGAATTCCTTTAAGTGCTGACTTACCTTATCAGACATGGTAACAAAGCCATGCACCCTTTTAAGGAAATATTTCGTAAGACATTTATCGCCCGGCCGTTTTTCATGGGGGATGATGTTGTCGGCGATGGCTACCACACGGGTATGTCCGTTCCTCTTGGTGATCGCCGAGATGGTGCCCAGGCAGGGTGCCATGAAGGGCAACCAATAACGGACCACCAGCAGGTCGGGCTTCAACCGTTTCAGTTCATGGCCCGTCTTTAACCAGTTTACAGGATTGATGCTGTTTACCCTGACTTTGATGTCCAGTTCTGAGGGAGGGGGCCCGGAGGAATACTGGGACTTTCCCGGGAAAAGGATGGCAGGGTATTGCAGGGAAAAGGTATAGATGGACACCTCGTGTCCATGATCCATGAAGGCACGGGCCAGCCTTTCATTAAAGGTAGCCAGTCCGCCACCCCGCAGCGGATAAGCAGATCCCAAAATTACAATCCTGGCCAAAACAACTGGATATTATTATGAACTGGTCAAATATACATGACAATTTTCAATTGACACACAGACGGGATGAAAATCAGCTCAAGGTCTTTCACCCGATCGTTGCTTGTTTATTTATGTTTATCATTTGTCAGAAGGTCAAAGAGGTTGAAGGGTTTAAAGGGTTAAAAGCCAATAGCTTACAGCCAATGCCCAAAAGATTCGCTCCATCGTTCTTTCGTTCTATCGTTCCATCGTTCCTTGGTTCTTCCATCCTCGATCAAAACAAAAGATGCTGGTGGTTTTTACAGGAGAAAAGTAGGGCTTTTAATCGTAGTATGGTTATTGGTTCCTGCTGTTTGGCTTTTTAAGATCTTTGGTCGTAGAGTCAATATGGTACCTGTTCCGGTCGGGGGCATTCCGCGAGATCAGCTCGCCGAGGAAGCCGGCAATAAAGAGTTGGGTGCCAAGGATCATGGCCAGCAGTCCGAAATAGAACAAAGGCCTTTCGGTCATATGGTATTCCATAAGGATAAATCTGCCATAGGCCAGGTTTGCTGCGATCAGAAAACCAGCCACAAAGAGGATGGTCCCCAGCAAACCGAAAAGATGCATCGGCCGCTGGCCGAAGCGTGTCACAAAGCTGATGGAGATCAGATCAAGGAATCCTTTAAAGAACCGGTCCAGTCCGTATTTCGTCTTTCCATATTTACGTTCGTGGTGATGGACCACTTTTTCGCCGATTCGGGTAAAGCCTGCCCGCTTCGCCAAAACGGGAATGTAGCGATGCATCTCACCATAGACTTCAACAGACTTGACCACCTTTTGATCATAGGCTTTCAGTCCGCAGTTGAAGTCATGAAGCCGGATCCCTGACACCAGGCGCGTAGTAGTGTTAAATAGCTTGGTTGGCAATGTTTTGGAAAGCGGATCCTTGCGGTTCTTCTTCCAGCCGCTAACCAGGTCGTAGCCTTCTTCCTTGATCATCCTGTAAAGCGCAGGGATCTCATCGGGGCTGTCTTGCAGATCAGCATCCATGGTGATTACCACCTCCCCCTCGGCATGCTGGAAACCCACATTCAGGGCTGCCGCCTTGCCATAATTCCGGCGAAAACGAATGCCATGCACATTTGGGTTGACATCCGAAAGCTGCAGGATCGTGTTCCACGATGCATCCTGACTGCCATCGTCAATAAGCAACACCTCATAGCTGAACCTGTTGGCTTTCATCACCCTGGCGATCCAGTCGAGAAGCTCTGCAAGAGATTCTTCTTCATTATAAAGTGGAATAACGACAGAGATATCCATAGCATATCGCTTTTTGCCCGTCGAATGGCAGATTTACAAATATACATGAATTTTTTTCATTCGAACCGAGCCATGAGTGCATTCTTGCATACAGGTGCATGAAGATTGAATGGCGAGCTTCATGTGACCGAACATAAAAATTAATATGACCATATGGGGTTTTTCCCTTGTACTTTTCTTTGGCTTCCATCCAGCGAAAAAGCTGCCAAAAAGAAAGATCACCGTTTCTGATGCATCTGCAAAAAACTACGGCCTCTTCAGTCTGCGAAGGCAAAGCCGCACGGCACCACCGTATGGTGGTGGTTCTTCCCCATATTTTTACTGCCGTGCTCGTTGCCTGCTTCCAAATACCCGCCCTGCTTATGTGGCCTTGTCTTTCAGGCAGATCCATCAAAGGCGGGTGGCGTGTTGCCTGGATCAGCCCCGTGAAAATACCTACCTTTGCCAAAAACATTGATGCGGGATCTGAGTCAGGGGCCTGTTGCCCGGCAGATATTCATGTTTGCGCTACCCATGTTGTTGGGCAATGTATTCCAGCAGCTCTACAACATTGTTGATACCATCATCATCGGCCATTACATCGGTACCGATGCATTGGCGGCTGCTGGCGCCTCCTTCCCTGTGATCTTTGTGCTGATTAGCCTGGTAATAGGGATCACCACCGGCACCACGATCATCATTTCACAATATTACGGCGCCAGGGATTATGAGGCGGTGCGGCGCGCCATCGACACCGCATTTGTGTTCCTTTTCTTTGCCTCCCTGCTGCTTACCACACTGGGCCTTTTATTCATCAGCGACATATGGCACCTTATTGATTTGCCGGCACACCTCCACCCTGACGCGACACTCTACTTCAGCGTTTTCGCCGGCGGCCTGGTGCTGATGTTTGGCTTTAATGCCACAAGTGCAGTTTTACGTGGTCTGGGCGACTCCCGCACGCCACTGTATTTTTTGATCATCTCCACCATTTTGAATATTGGCTTCGACCTACTGTTTGTGCTGGTCTTTGGATGGGGCATCGGAGGCGTGGCCTTTGCCACGGTTCTGGCACAGGGCATTGCCTTTGCCCTGTCGGTGATCTATCTGAACCGGACACACCCATTGATCCGTTTTACGTTCAAGGGGCTGGTCTTTGACTGGGACATATTCCGCAAGAGCTTGCGTATCGGTATTCCCACCGGCTTGCAGCACACCTTTGTCTCCCTGGGCATGCTGGCCCTGATCAGCATTGTGAACCGCTTTGGCACCAACACCATTGCAGCATACACCATTGCATGGCGCATCGATTCCTTTGCAGCCATGCCGGCCATGAACTTTGGACTGGCCCTGACCACCTTTGTAGGCCAGAACCTGGGAGCCAACCGTCCGGAGCGCGTGCGTCAGGGATTGCGTGCCACGCTTATGATGACCACAGCCATATCCCTGGCAGTGACCATGGTGGCCTGGCTGTTCGGACGAACCCTCATGGGTGTCTTCACCAGCAACACGGAGGTCATCGACATCGGCTACAGCTACCTGGTGATTGTCAGCTCCTTCTACATCGTGTTCTCTGCGATGTTCGCCACCCAGGCCGTGATGCGTGGTGCAGGCGACACCCTGGTGCCCATGTTCATCACACTGATAGCACTGTGGTTTTTGCGTATACCTGCATCTCACCTGTTATCCTTGCGCTTCGGTGCAGAAGGGATCTGGTGGGGCATCCCGGTGGCCTGGCTCTTCGGTTTGATCGCTGCCTATATATACTACCGAACAGGCCGATGGAAGCGAAAGGTGGCGGTCAGGTACGGTGAAAAGATTTAAAGACACGATAAAACGCATCTTTAAAAAATATCAGGATATTACTCGCTGCCGCCACGTTCACCGACAAAGTACTGTTCCTTGTGCTTGAACAAAACATTGAAAGTTGTCAGGGAGCCGTAAATACGGGTGATGTATTGTTGCAGATTCACCTTTTCTTCCTCATCCAGACTCTCATTGCTGTTGATGCGTTGTTCCAGAACACGCAGCCTGTCACGCACCAGCACGATCTTTTTGAAAAAACTATCGATGGGAATCTCCTTCGGCTTGAGCTGGTCGGAGCCGGGCTTGAGGATCATCACACCCTTCTTCCAACGATCGCCCATCTCAACCAACTCAGGAAAGTCAGCATAGCGCCGCAAGACGCCTGAAAACACCTTTTCCAGGTCGGCAAGGCTGATCTGCCCCCCGCCCCCTTCACCCTGAACTTCGGCACTTGAAGGTTCAACAAGCTTGAGTCCCGCAAAATTGCTGGCAATCTCCTTGTCGCCTTTATGAAGGAAAAACACACGTGTGGTGGTCATGGTTTTTTTTGTGACGATGCCCACACCGAACTGCGGATGCTCTACTTTGGCGCCAACGGAATAATCATCTCTTTCCATGGGGGTCATGTTTATAGTGTTAAGGTCATGCAGAAAACAGCACCCGGGCTGTCCGATGCTGATGCCGGGATTACTGTTTGATTTGACAGCATAAAGATAAAAAAATGGACAATGATCGTAACAAATTTGTAGTTTTGGTATCAGATAAGCCACATAACCTGTCTATTTGTCATTTTAATATGGCTGGGATCACATTCTCCGGGAACATAAAAAGTCGTAAAGACACAGCAGATGTTGACATTCTGATTGTTCACGGACTGGTGGTCACCATGGATCCTTCTTTCCGGGTGCTGGAAGACGGGGCCCTGGCCATCAGGGATGGCAGGATTGCGGATCTGGGAGAAACAGCCGACATTTTATCCAGATACCATGGCAGGAAGGTCATTGACGCTCACCGTAAGCTTATACTGCCAGGCTTGATCAATGCCCATACCCATGCCCCGATGAATATTTACCGGGGTTATGCCGACGACCTGTCTTTGAATGAATGGCTATACGGACGGATATTCCCGCTGGAGATGGCTTTCGTGAACCGCGACAATGTCCGTATGGGGACACAGCTTGCCATTGCCGAGATGTTGCGCAGCGGTACCACTACCTTTAACGACATGTATTATTATTCGGATGTGATGGCCGAGGTGGTGGATCAATGCGGTATCCGGGCAGTGCTTTCCGAAGGTTTGTTTGACGAGCCGGTACACAACGCGAAAACAGCTGCCGATGTGTTGCGTTTTACTGAAGAGATGATCCATTCGTGGAACGGGCATCCGCGCCTCCGTATAGGCGTAGCCGTCCATGCTCCTTATTCAGCAAAGCCTGCCTTGTACCGTGCAGCCAACGAACTGGCTGAAAAACACCAGGTCTTATTAAGCACCCACCTGTCGGAGACACGTTGGGAGTTTGACCAGATAAAGAAACAATATGGATACACGCCGGTAAAGCATCTGGAAAATTTAGGAGTTCTTGGCCCGCACCTGGTTATCGCACATGGCATTTATCTCACCAGGGAAGATATGGAGCTTCTCGCCCGCTATGATGTGGGGGTCGCACACAATCCCCAGTGCAACATGAAGCTTGCCAACGGCACAGCCCCCATCCCTGAGCTTCAGCACCTGGGCGTCAGGGTGGGTATCGGCACTGACGGGGTGGCCAGCAACAATGACCTGGACCTGTTCGACGAGATACGCTCATCAGCCCTGACGCAAAAGCTCGTCACCGGCGATCCGACGGTGATGGATGCCCGGACAGTGCTTGAATGTGTGACCATAGGAGGTGCCCGGCTGCTTGGCATGGAGAAAATGATCGGTTCGCTGGAAGCAGGAAAGCAGGCCGATATCATCCTGCTCGACTTAAAACATCCCCATGCCTGGCCCCATTATAACATCTATTCCCTGATCGTTTACAGCCTCAGGGGAAGCGATGTGGAAACCGTAATGGTCGACGGCCGGCTGCTCATGGAAAACCGTGAGATAACATGCCTGGACCAAGAAAAGCTTTACGACGAAGTGCAATCCGTGCAACAAAAGATCAGCTCCTGGCATCTGCAGAAACAAACAGGTGGCGGTTGAATCTGTTGACACGGAAAGAGCCCCTGTGAAGCCATGCTTATACCAGGATCATTGACTGACCTCTTAGACCCTGAAGCCCGATTCATTGTTCTTTGATTGATGTCGCTAAAAAAATTAAGATGGGGCTTATGGATTGCCAGCACCCGATATTACGGTTATTATTATCTTTGCTCACATTTAAATTCTCGCAACATGACAACAGCAACGATTATTATTCTGGTAGTGGCAATCATTCTGGTTGTTATCAATATTGGCATGTACAACAGGCTTGTGAGGCTCAGGAACCAGGTGAAGAATGCCTGGTCGCAGATCGATGTGCAGCTGAAACGCCGTTACGACCTTATCCCCAACCTGATTGAGACGGTTAAGGGATATATGAAACATGAAAAAGAGATCCTTGAGAACGTTACCCGTTTGCGTGCCCAGGCAATGGAGGCCACAGGTGTTGCTGACAAAGCCAAGGCAGAGAGCATGCTTTCTTCGGCACTGGGTCAGTTCAAGGTTGCCGTGGAGAATTATCCCGACCTGAAGGCCAACCAGAACTTTCTGGCCTTGCAGGAAGAGCTGACCTCAACAGAGAATAAGATATCTTTTGCAAGGCAAAACTACAACGACCAGGTCTTGTTCTTTAACAACAAAACAGAGATGTTTCCTTCGAGCATTATCGCCGCGATGTTTGGCTTCAGAAAGGAAACATTTTTCGAGATCGAGAACAAGGATGAGCGCCTCGCACCAAAAGTGTCCTTTTAGCCAGTACAAGGGCTGATGAACTCCTCCAATATTCCTGCTCATAAACCTTTGCCGGATGAGCCAACATTAACGGGGAGAACACACGCTGAAAAATACAAATCACAGGCAGACCTGATAAACCATTAATCATTATTCCAATGTGGGAGATCATACGTAAAAACCAGCGCAAATCGATGTTACTGCTCATGCTGATGGGCGTGGTACTTGTTTTGCTGGGTTACATTATCGGAATGGCCATTGATCCTGATGGTGGCATTGCCGGTATCGTCATTGCCCTGCTGCTGTATTTCATTCTGGTGATCGTGGCGTTTTCGTCCGGCAGATCAATCATGTTGCGCATGAGCAACGCCCGTGAAGTTGGGCCGGACGATTACCCTCAGCTATACAATGTTGTTGAAGAGATGCGTTTGGCTGCCGGCATGCCATCGATGCCAAAGGTTTATGTGATCGATGATCCTGCGCCGAATGCATTTGCTGCAGGCATGAACCCTGAAAAAAGTGTTGTCGCCGTTACCACCGGACTGTTACAGATGATGAACCGTGATGAGCTCCAGGGAGTGGTTGCCCATGAGGTATCACACATTTTGAACCGTGACATCAGGTACATGACACTGGCGACCATTATGGTAGGCACCGTGGCAATACTGTCGCACATGTTCTTGAGAAGCATGTTATTCAGCAGCATGCACCGTGGGGGAAGCAGGCAGGGCAAAAGCAAGGGGAACCCGGTAATGCTCATATTGGCCTTGCTGTTTGCCATACTGGCACCTATAGCGATCCGGCTTCTTTACTTTTCCGTGTCGCGTAAGCGTGAGTACCTGGCAGATGCTTCGGCTGCGCGTCTGACAAGATATCCCGAGGGACTGGCCTCCGCGCTTGAAAAAATTTCCGGGTCGACGCAGGACCTCAAGGTGGCTGACAAATCTATGGCACCGATGTATATTGCCAACCCTCTTAAGCAAAAAGGACGGCGTATTCAAAACCTTTCGAGCACACATCCTCCGCTCGACGAACGTATCAGGATACTTCGCTCAATGGGACAGACCCATTCTTACGCTGGCTACCAGCAGGCCTATCATTCGGTCACGAAATCCGGTAAGGGGATCATCCCGTCCTCTGCCATGAAAGTGCAATGATATATGGCCGGATATCCTGGTGGAACAGTGTCCTGGCGGGTATGAAATTCCTGACAAAAGCTTTTCCTTAATTCAAAAAAGTCCTATCTTTGCAGGCGCAAACGGCTCCGTAGCTTAATTGAATAGAGCATCTGACTACGGATCAGAAGGTTCCAGGTTTGAGTCCTGGCGGAGTCACTTGAAAAACAGCCCCTTGCAAGGATTTTGTGAGGGGTTTGTTTTTTACTTGCCCAACAATTTGCATACGAGTGGGCTTTTTTCTTCGTAGAGGTCTAAAAAAAACACCCGCCACAGCGAGTGCCATTGGTTTCTACACAAACACTTCGCAACCCTTGAAAAAGAGGACATCATCTTCAGCCGCCACACAATCCGGGTGACCGATTAAGTCAATGTGCCGATGGTAAAGTTGGTCTAATTGTCCACTTCCCTGAAGCAACGGACACTAAGCCCGTCTGCTCCATAGGAAGTAATACGGATCAAAGCCCCGTGAGAATGGGCAATGGTTCGGGTCCAGGCAGAACCTGACGAATTATAATCAGAAGAAGACCACCATAGACCCAAGAATCCAATACTCATGAAGGTTCCATCTGAAGCACGGTAGCCGGCCGGAAGAGCCGAAAATCCAAACTCGTCGAAACCATAATGATCGTCTGCATATTCCAGCGGCGGATTCCAGCGGGGGTGCCCAGAAGTATTACACGCTTCGCCATGAGGGGAACCTATCTGACGGCAGGATCTGAGTGCATTGCCTGAACCGTTGGGATCAGTAGACTCGTTAGGGAACCCTTGATCAACCACATAATCAATCAGCTCTGTCCAATCATCATCACTGGGAACCTGCCAGCCTTCAGGACACAGACCTCTTGCATCAGCAACAGCATGCCAGTTATACAGCTTGCCGTATGCTTCAACCATATAAGAGGGCGAATGAATACCTTCTGCACCCGGGCGATGATGGTCATAAATCGCATACGCACCTTCTTTTGTGATTGTCCAATCTGCATTGCCCAGGCCGGTGAGAATGGCATCACCGTTATTGTACCTTGTAACACGCAGGTTTTCGGCCATCCACTCTTGGTTGCCAATGATTACCGTTTTGTATTCGTTGCCATCAATGTCGGTTACAATGTTAGAGTCGGGTTCTGTATCATCATCACTGCATCCAACGACAAAAAATACCCCCATTACAATAACCAGCAATGGGTAAACCGGAAATTTGATTTTTCTTTTCATGGTGTTCTGGTTTTAATGGCAATCCTGATTATTGCGAAAGTCCTTTGCGGCAGTTACTCCCTGCCGGATATTTGAAGCCTGGGATCCATGCCGGGCATTAAGATCGGGGCTGTTTTGCCATGCATCGAATTGTTAATCTTTGACACAGCGGACACTAAAACCCAGGCTCTTATTGACATAGCCAATGTGGTCCACACTTCCATCGTATTTTCTCATGCCGGAGCAATGGGCGTATTCAACTGAGTATTCAGTGGAAGTCCACCAGAAACCACCGTTCCCGATACCCTCGTAATAGCCATTCAGATTGCGGTAGCCGCCGGGAAGGGCCGAAAAGCCGAATTTGTCAAAACCATAATGGATGC
>SLCY01000111.1 GCA_007125585.1 Bacteroidales bacterium | reverse complement strand
GCCAGTGGGATGAGGATGATCACAAAGGCGATGGTCTCCTCGCTCATCCCGAAGATGGCGCCGAATGCACTGAACAGCAGCATCACCATCACGATGATGAGGTTGTCGATGCCTATGCGCCGCATGAGGCGGTTGTTTTCCAGCTTCCGGGCATACTTCAGGAACGACATGATGCCTACGTCGATCGCCTTGGTCTGGTTCATGATCCAGAACGCCCCGCCGATCATCAGGATGAAGACGATGATGTTCGACTGCCTGACAAACCCTTTGAAAAGGGCTGAAAGGACCTGCCAGGTCTGCACCTCGCTTTCGAGCGTATGATTTTCGGGCAGTTGATCTTCATAATAAAACACCATGGTGGTAAGCTCCTTTCCTTCCACCACCACGGTCTCTTCTATGTATTTTCCAGGGGGGATGATCCAGGTGAGCACGGCAGCAACAACAATGATGGAAAAGACGATCACGTAGGTGTGGGGAACTTTTTTCAACATGGGTTTGCGGTAGGGTTATGTTTGATAATGCGGTTGGGGTCCTGCGAAGACAGCGCCTGTGTTGTCAGGAGCTGCTGCTGATGCTCACGGGACTGGCGGCTTGATCAAAAAAGTGTCGCCGGGAAGAAAAATGTCCAGGCGAAGGTTTTGGCCACCCAGCTTTTCTTCATATTGTGTTCGCGAACGTGTGGGGTTTCTGTACACGATGACCTGGGAGACGCCAACCACCTCTGCGTTATTGCCCTTCACCAGGATGGCTGTAGACTCATCGATGCCGATGCCGGTAAGCCCGGGGTGGTCGAGCACTGCGGTGATAAGCCGGTTGTGGCGGCTTCGCCACACGAAGTGCTGGTCGATGATGGCTGTTGTAAGCAGTCCCAGGCCGGGTTTGAGCACCAGGTTTTCCGCTTCGATCACAGGAAAGGTGGGACGGTATTCGGGATGGCGCAGCTCATCGCCGGTGATCATCTTTTCGCTCATCACGGCTGCCCCGGCGCTGGTGCCTGCGATGACGGCCCCTTGTCCATAGGCATGGTGGATGGCTTCCATGATGGGGGTGTCAACCACGATGTCCATAAAGCGGGTTTGGTCACCGCCGCTGATATAGATCAGGGCGGCTTGCCTGAGGGAGTCGATCCATGTCTTGCTGGGCTTTTCGCCAGGCAGGAAGTTAAAGCCAGCTATCCTGTCGATGCCCTGGTCATGAAACTGTTCGCCCGACCAGATGATGGCTGAGTCAGGCTCAGCGCTTGACATGGGCAGAATGACGGCATAGCCCTTATCACGTAGTCCGGCCTCATCGATCATGCGGCTAACGAGCTCTGCCGGACGGCTGCCCCCGCCAATGATGAAGAGGGCGCCCGGGGCCTGTTCATCTGTGGTACGGTCGCCCGGTCCCTGGCAGGCGGCGGCCGTAACCGCCAGCAATGCCAATATAAATTGCAGTCTTTTCATATCGATTGGTGTAGATGGGTGCCGGGGATTGGCCCCGGTGGGTCCCTGTTTAACGTTATGGCCCGGTCCGGACGGTGCCGGTTGTTGGCGGGCCGCTATTGTTTTCGCGGATTCAGCCTGGACGCCCGTTGTATTGGCCGGTTGCGAAGGCAGGACTGTGAGTCTGCCTACTTGCCAGAAATATACACATGGATGTCGCGCATCACGATCGACCAAAGGTCGGTGGAGTCGTGGTGGCGGAAGGCGATGTGGATCTCCTGGCCGGCATAATCGCTCAGGTCAAGGGTCCGCAGCACCCACACCCAGTTTTCCATCTCTTCGGTCAACCGTTCAGAATAGATGGTCTCAAAATCTTCCACCTCCGTTCCGGTGGTGGACACCAGCACGCTGTATTTCTCCGTCCTGAACTCTGGCCCGGAAGCACGGGGGGTTACCTGGAACTCCAGGGCTGCGCTGCTGATCTCCGTCATGTCTATCTGCGGGGTAATGATCCAGTTGTCAGGTTCCAGCACTTCGCCGGTGCCTGACACCCATGAGTCGGACAGGATGTAATACTCCATCTCCTCTTCCCCCATGAAGCTGCCCCAGTACCAGTTGTGGCCATCGCCATCCAGGTCTATGAGGGTCCACCCTTCGGGCGGGAAGTCTGTTTCCAGGTTGGGGTCATCAAACTCTTCCCTGAAAATGGTGGACACCAGTGCCAGCCGTTCGGTTTTTTCCAGCTTGTTGTAATGCAGTTCTTGTTTGGGTTCTACCGTAAGGGTCACATCATACACCCCGTCTTCGGTATAGATTTCTTCCGGGTTTTCTTCGTTCGACGTGTTGCCGTTCCCAAAGTCCCAGTGATATCCTGCGGCGTGCAGGGATCTGTTCTCAAAGGACACAGCATAGTTAATGCTGCCGGTTTCTGCATCTGTTATCATTTCGATGCTATAAGTAAAGTCTGCCTGTGTGCTGGGTGCCGGGATGCTCATCTCCTCTTCCGTGCAGGCGTGAAAGGCAAACAGCACCGTTGTCAGCAGCGCAAGCAATTTTGTGGTGTTCTTTATGGTTTTCATGAGTGTCTGATTTTTTATGGTCACAATGAGCCGGCCATGTTATGGCCATGCAGGTTTGTGCGGGGCCTTTTTCCTGGCCGGTCCAGAGGGTCTTTGTCTCTTTTGATCAATAACAGTCATTCTGGTACATTCCTTCGTGGAAGTTGGTCAGCAGCTCGCCCAGCGGGATGGGGAACAGGGTCTGGCACTCTTCATTCACCCCTTCAAGCTCGTCCAGGGCCCGTCCGCTCCGCACCAGGTCGAACCAGCGGTGTCCCTCGAAAGCGAACTCGAGCTGGCGTGTTTCGTGAACCAGGTCAAGGAGCGCGGCCGGATCGGTGGTATCTGCCGGGTCGAGTCCGGCGCGCACCAGCACGGCGTTCAGGTCATCGCGGGCCAGGCCAGTCTCTTGCCCTTGCAGGGCAAGGGCTTCGGCACGGATGAGGTACATCTCCGCAAGACGCAGCACATATACGTTGTCAGCGCCTGTTTCGATGTCGCTGTATTTTATGCCATAGAGGTCATCCGCTTCCAGTGCGATGGAGGCGTCCCGTCTTTCGTCATTCTCATGATAAAGATCGTACAGTTTTTCTGTCGGCGAAAACTCCCTTCGCCCACTCAGGGCTGTGGGGAAGAAGTATTCGGCCAGTCGGTTGCGGTCTTGTTCGGAGAAGTCCACCTCAAAAATGGATTCGCTGTTGGGGGTGTCGTTGAACAGGGTGGCGAAGGATGGTTCCAGGGCAAGGCCGAACTCTTCAATAACCCTTGTGGCGGCTTCTGCGGCATCGTCCAGGAGGTTGTCTTCGCCCGTGATGCTATGGAAGTACAGGTTTGCCCTTGCCTGCAGCGCCAGCACCGCCGCTTTGGAAGCCAGTCCCCTGGTGACCTCCTGGCGAATGTGTCCTTTGGCATATTCCAGGTCGTCAAAGATCTGCCCATAAACTTTTTCCATGGGTTCGCGCGGCACGTTCAGCTCTTCGTCGACCGGCGTGGCGGGGGTTTCGCGGATGGGCACCGGTCCAAACATCCTGACCAGGTCAAAATGGCCAAGCGCCCGCAGAAAATAGGCTTCTGCCATGAATGCGCCGGCCTCTTCTTCCGTCAGTTCTTCAATGGCCGGTATTTGTGCGATCACGTTGTTGGCGCGGCTGATCATTCTGTATATACTGCTCCACATGCCTTCAACGATGACATTGTCGGCAAGGATGCTGTTGTTGTCCATCTGGTTATATCCGGCGGTGGTGCCTGTCCAGGTTAGGTTGTCGGCAGTCAGGTCCCCGGCAACAAGGTAGTTGCGTCCGTAGTAGCCGGCCGACTGCAACGACGCATAGGTTCCGTTGATGGCACTCCTCACGTCCGCCCTGCTGGTAATGGCTTCATCTTCAGGTATGCTGTGATAGGGCTCAACGTCAAGCACGTCACAGGCAGAGAACATGAAGGCCAGCAATGAGAATAGAACTCCTGTTTTTTTCATGATATCTGTTATTTTGTTTGTTTTCATTTTTTCATCTCTTGGTGCTGCTGTCTTCCCGGCTTTTTTTTCTTTTCCCGGGCAGAGGGTCAGCTGTTGACCTACATCTCAATATTGATGCCCACGGAAACGGTGCGCACCTGCGGGTGTGTGAAAAAGTCCGTTCCCACCCTAAGGTCGGATGGCCCGGCATAGTTTACCTCCGGGTCCATGCCGCTGTAGCGGGTAAAGGTGAGCAGATTCTGACCGGTGACAAACACCCTGGCGCTGCTCATTCCCAGGCGGCTTGCAAGGCCATGGTCGAGCCTGTACGTCAGGGTGACGTTTTTCACCCTCAGGTAAGATCCGTCTTCAATAAAACGGGAAGAGATCCTGTTGTTATTGTTGGGATCCAGTTCTGTTGCCCTGGGAATATCCGTCTCGTCTCCCGGTTGGCGCCAGCGGTCAAGTACAGCAGTTGTCTGGTTGTCTGACCCTTTCATGGATTCTATATAGATCCTGGTCCCGTTAAAGATGTCGTTGCCATAGGAGAACTGCAGGAACACGCTCAGTTCGAAGTTTTGGACATTGAGCCTGTTGGACAGCCCCCCGGTAAAGTCGGGGTTTGGGTCCCCGATTTTGGTGCGGTCTTCGGAGGTTATTTGTCCGTCGCCATTGATGTCGGCAAAGACGATATCGCCTGTAGAGGGGTCAACGCCAAGGCTCTTGTAGCCATAGAAGATGCCCATGGGTTCTCCCACCCTCACGCTGTTGCTTCCACGGCCAAGGTTATCAAGAGGTTGGTCGTTATACAGGGCCAGCACCTTGTTCCTGTTGCGGCTGATGTTGAAAGAGGTTGTCCATGAGAACAGTTGGTTTTCTATGTTGACGGTGCTAAGGGTAAGTTCCACCCCTCTGTTTTCCAGTTCCCCGATGTTGGAAGTGATGCTTCCATAGCCGGAGGTATATGAAATGGGCCGGCTGAACAGCAGGTCTTTGGTGTGGTTATAGTAATAGTCGAGGTTGATCTCTACCCGGTCATCAAAGAGCCCCATGTCGAGTCCGGCGTTATACTGGTACGTTGTTTCCCATTTAAGGTCGGGGTTTGCCAGGCCTCTTGGGAAGATTCCGGGCTGGCCGAGGTAGTTGGCGCCGCCGCCATAGAGTGACATATATGCAAAGTCGGGGATCCCGTCGTTGCCGGTGACGCCATAGCCGGTCCGCAGGCGGAATTCGTTGATGGGAGTGTTCCAGTTCCGGAAGAACTTCTCTTCCGAGATGCGCCATGCAACGGAGGTGGCGGGGAAGAACCCGTAGCGGTTTTCTTCGCCAAAGCGGGAGGAGCCATCATAGCGTGCGGTGAATGACAAGATGTAGCGGTAGCGGTAGTTGTAGCGCAGTTGTCCGAAAAAGGAGTTCATCCCCCTGTCGGTCGCGTTGGCTGAGGCGTTGGAGATTGTCGCAGCTTCGCTGATGTATTGAAAGTAGGGGTTGGGGAAGTCCACGCCGCGTATGAAGGAGTTTCTCCGCTGGAACCTCTCAAAGGAGTAGCCTCCCAGCAGTTCAACATTGTGATTGCCGGCAAAGGTGTTCAGGTATCTGAGGGTGTTGTTCGACACGATGTTGAGCACGTTGCTTTGCGCTTCCAGTCCGATGCCGTTGGAGCGTGCGCCCTGGCGGGTCGTTGCCGGGTCGTAGCTGTGTTCCCTGAGGCTGAGGTAGTCGAACCCCCATTTGGTGTTGAATGTCAGGTTGTCGAGGATCCGGTAGTTTGCGAACATGTTGCCCAGGGTGCGGTATGAGTGTGCTTCGTTGATGGCTTCTCTTCCGATGGCCACCGGGTTGGCGAAAGGTGCCTCTTCGTTGTAAGAGCCATCTTTGTTAAAGACCGGATAGATGGCCGGGTTTGCGATAGCGTTGGCAAGGGGGGCGTTCAGCGACTGGTCGCCTTCCACCCTGTGGTTCAGGGAGTAGGACACGCCAAAGCTCATTCCGATGTCGAGGTTCTCATTCACGGTGTGGTCGAGGTTTACCCGTCCGCTCAGCCGCTCGTAAGAAGTCCCAAGCAGGATCCCTTCCTGGTTATAATAGTTTCCGGAGACAAAAAACTGTGTGTTTTCATCCCCTCCGGTGGCTGACATCTCATAGTTCATGGTGGGGGCTGTTCTCAGGACTTCGCTGAGCCAGTCGGTATCGATCATTTGTTGCGGGTCGTCGGGCTGGGTGCCTTTGAGTTCGTGCCACTGTTCTGCATTGAGCATGTCCAGCCTGTTTTCCAGGTCCTGCATCCCCAGGGTGGCATTGAAACTCAGTCTTGTAACATCTTTGGCGCCTCTTTTCGTGGTGATGAGGATGACGCCGTTGGTGGCCCGTGCACCGTAGATGGCTGCGGCGGAGGCGTCTTTCAGCACAGTGATTGACTCAATGTCGTTGGGGTTGATGTCTGTCAAGGCGTCGATGCCCTGACCTGAGAAACCTACCTGGCCGAAGTTTCCGGTTGTTACGGGGATGCCGTCAACCACCACCAGTGGCTGGTTGCCGGCTGAAAGGGAGCTGCTGCCACGTATCCGTATGGTGTTGGCGGCACCGGGCGTTCCTGAGCTCTGTGTGATCTGGACCCCTGCAGAACGTCCCTGCAAAACACCGTCGATGGTACGAAGCGTTGACTCCTGCAGATCCTCCTCGCTGACAACGCCAACTGACCCGGAGATCAGCCGGCGCGACTCGGTGCCATAGCCGGTGACCACGATCTCACCAAGCTGGGCCACATCCATTCTCAGTCCCACGTTTATCACAGAGCGGCCGTCAACAGGGAGAGATTGCGGAATCATCCCCACAAATGAGAACGTCAGGGTATCGTTGGGGAGGGCCTCTATCTCATACCTGCCCTCCATGTCGGTAATGGTGCCGCGGGTGGTCCCCTGCACGATCACCGTCACCCCGGGAAGGGAAATATTTCCCTCGTCGGCCGAAGTCACCACGCCGCGAACCATGATCCGTTCAGCCTGCAGGCCTGCAGCACTGAAAAGAGCAATGCATAAAAACAAAATGATTTTTTTCATGGCTTCTATTTGTTTGTGTTTTATAAGGTTGCTTTGTTGGTTTGTGGGGCCGCCGGCTATTCATAGCTGCCGCGCCGCATCATCGTGCCGTCCCTGACCATCATGGTGCCCATGGCACAAAGGTGGACAATCCGGAACTCCTGGTCTGTGAGCACCAGGTCGGCATCTTTGCCCACGGCAATACGCCCTTTTGTGTTGAGCTTCAGTATGTCGGCCACATTGGTGGTGACGGTCCGGAGAGCCTGTTCCAGGGGAAGCCCTTCTTGCACTACAACATCTTTTAACGCGTCAAACATCGTTTTTAGTGCGCCTGTTTCCAGTTTTACCAGCTTGCCGTTCTTGTCGAACTGCGGCAGGGAGCCACAGCCGTCGCTGCTCATGGTAATATGTGCGAGGGGTACGCCGGCCTTCAGCAGCTCAACGATGCCCCGCGACGGCTTGACCTCTTCATCCGGAAAGAAAGGGTAGGCGCTGGTTGTCAGGTCCACATAGCCATTTATCCCATAGCTCTTCGCCTCTTCAAATATAGCATTATTCCTGTTACAGTGTGTGGGAAGGAACTGTTTCATTGACAGCTCGCTCATCTCTACAGCGTCGTAAAGTGGCTGGAACGGGCTTTTGGCATCGCCCATATGGATGTTCACAATGCCGGCCTTGCCGCCGAGCATGCCCCCCACCCTTGAGTGGGTCGCCAAACGTATCAGTTCGGTCACTGTGGGTGTTGACGACCGGTGGTCAGACAGGGCGATCTCGCCGGTCCCGATCACCTCCTCGATCATTGCAATATCTTTTCCGACGTCGCCCAGGATCGTGGGGGTGGGGATCTGGTAGGCCCCGGTATAGATATAGGCGCTGACCCCTTCCTGGCGCAGCCCTTTGGCTTTCATCAGCACGGATTCTATGCTGCGTGTCATGCCATCGGTGCCCAGGCAGCCCACCACGGTGGTAACGCCCGCCATGAGCATCTGGCTGAGTGGCATTTCGGGGGTGCGGCTCGCCGGCCCCCCTTCCCCACCCGCTCCGGCAATATGCACATGTGAGTCGATCAGGCCGGGGAACATCCGCAGCCCGGCGCCATCTATCGTTTCTATATTCCACCCCGAAGGGGTTGCCAGGTGGTCTTCAATGGCAAGGACCTTTTGCCCTGCCACCAGGACGTCTTTCCTGCCCAGCGGCTCCGGACCGTAGGTTTCGCAGTTTCTAAACAGATACATTTCCATTGTCTCAGAGGTGTTGAAGGGTGAAATCCATTTTTCATTGCAATAATAATATCATTTTGGGACTTTGGGTGCATTTTGTTCCCTTTTTGACAGTCACACCGGGTTACTGTTGCAGGACAATGGTTTTTGACCACTGGCGTTTGGCTTTCAAAAAAAAAATTAACTTTACAGCGGGAAACAACGGCTTTTTGCCTGCAAAACCGTTCAGACATGACAGATTTTTCAAAGACACCGGTCCTTGACGATAAGGACATTAGCGTACGCACAGAAAAACTGTTGCAAAAATCCATGGGGGGGTTGGATGTTGTCAGGACCTATGCAGATATTTTGGGGATGATCGATCTGACCACCTTGGAGGGCACAGACACCAGCAAGCGGGTGGAGGATCTGTGCGACCAGGCTGCGTCTTATTCTTCGAAGCGGGAGGGTTTGCCTGATGTGGCGGCGGTTTGTGTTTATCCGCCTTTTGTGTCCCTTGCGCGCAGGTTGTTGGAAAACACGGGCGTCAAGGTAGCTTCGGTGGCCGGTGCGTTCCCTTCGGGTCAGTCGCCCTTGTTTGTCAAGATGGCTGAGGTTCGTTATGCTGTTGACGAGGGGGCTGAAGAGATCGACATGGTGATCTCCCGCGGAAAGTTTCTGGAGGGGGAATACAACCTGGTGTTCGATGAGATATCGGCCATCAATGAGGCCTGCAAGGGGGCTCATTTAAAGGTGATCCTGGAGACGGGCGAGCTGAAGACAGCCACCAACATCCGCCGCGCCAGTGAGATCGCCCTGGGTGCCGGTTGTCATTTTCTGAAGACCTCCACGGGCAAGGTAACGCCGGCAGCAACCCCTGAGGCCCTGCTGGTGATGCTGGAGGCCATCAGAGACCATCAGAAAGCAACAGGCCACATTTGCGGCATTAAGCCATCCGGAGGCATTTCGGATCCTGCAGCGGCACTTTCTTATTATTGGCTTACCCGTCAGGTTCTTGGATCCAAGCGCATGAACAAGAAATGGTTCCGCATCGGCGCCAGCCGCCTTGCCAGTTCGCTGGTAGAGACCATCCGCAATACAAAAAGCGCCTGATCCGTTTGCTGAAAGGGGGTTTATCCGCAATGCAAAAAGCGCCTGACAAGCGCCATGGTCTTCTCCTTGTTGTTGCTGATCTTTTCGCGCAGGTTATCGTCCTTATACGCTTCCAGTTCATTGATAACACCTGTTATCAGGGTCGTCGGGAAAACATCGTATTTCTTGTACACCATGGCTTGTTTTTTCAGGTATTCGGCTGCCTTTGTACATGAATGCGGCAGCTGTGCCAGCTCCTCCTGGCGCGCCTTGTTCTTCTCATCAAAAATGTTGACGTTCACATAGGTTTTCTCCGCCAGCTCCAGGGCCTCCGTCATTTCCAGTCCGTGGCGCGCGCCCACGCACAGGCCGGCAAGCAGCAGGTGGATGTCGGCCGAGCCGTCAGGACAGCGGAACTCGAAGGTTTGTTTGTCGCTGAGGTCCTGTTTTTGTGGCCTTTCCTCCGGATTTTCCTTTGCTACCATATCCCCGGCCTCGACCCATCCCAGGGGTACGCGGATGAGCGTGGAGCGGTTGCGTTCGCCCCAGCATACGTTGGTGGGGGCTTCCTGGTGCGGCACCAGGCGGAAATAGCTGGTGGGGATGGTGTTTCCGAAGGCGGAAAGTGAAGGGGCGATATCAAGGATGCCAGCAATAACTTTCCTGGCGGGATCGCTGATGCGGCCGTTTTCCAGGGTCACATTCTTGCCGTCCTTCATGATCCGCATATGGATATGCATGCCGCTGCCGGCCTTCCCGGCGGTGATCTTCGGCGCAAGGCTCAGGGTAACACCATACTTGTAAGCCACCTGCCGCAAGATCCATTTCGCGATGATGAGCTGGTCGGCCGCATCCTCCACGTTGGTGGGCAAAAACTCTATCTCGTTCTGCTCATATTCATGTTCTTCATCAGAGAAGTTTCCCACCTCTGAGTGGGAATACTTGATCAGCGCCCCCGTTTGCGCCATGGCCATCATCGCATCAACGCGCAGCTGCTCCCACTTGACGAACGGCTCCGACTCATGGTATGCACGCTGATCATTGGCCCTGTACAGCGGGTCCTTATCGCTGATCACATAATATTCGATCTCTCCCATCACCTCCATCCCATACCCTGTTTTGTTGACCAGCTCCTGGTGAGCTTTGCGCATGATGTTTGCAGGAGAGCTGTCCATAGGGTTCCCATCCTTGTCGTAATAGGAACACAGGATATCAATGGCGGGGATCTCGGAAAAGGGGTTCAGAAAGGCCGAACGGAAACGAGGGACCACATAAAGGTCGGATGAACCCGCTTCGAGAAAAGTGAAGAGGCTGCTTCCATCCACACGCTCCCCTGTCGACAGGATGGTGTCCAGATGTTCGCGGCTCTGAACAACAAAGTTCAGCGCTTTAAGCCGGCCGTCGCCACCCACATAACGGAAGTTCACCATCTCAATATCATTCTCTTCAATGTAGTGGATGATGTCGTCCCGGGTAAATTCGGCGGGCTTTTTGCGCAGAAAACGAACAAGGGGGTTTGGGTTCAACAAATATTGATTTTCGTCCATGATGGTGTGTTTTTTTGGGCATTAACTTTTTTTGAAAATTTTTCGCCAAACATAAGGAAAAAAATCAAACCGTTGCAATTGAAAAGAGGTTTTTGGGTGTATAGGGCAAACCCCGGACAGTAAATCTGTCCGGGGTTTGCATCATTCACCATCAAGGGGTTGAGCAGCAGGGCGTTGGGTTAGGATACCTTGATCTGTTTGCTCAGGCGGGCCTTATCCATCTTGGGAACGGTGATATACAGGATGCCGTTCTCGTAACTCGCTTTGATGTTCTCTACATCCGCTGTCTTGGGAATGGAGAATGAGCGGGTAAACTCGTCAATGTCGAATTCCCGGCGAAGGTATGTTTCTTCTTCTTTTTCTCCTGCTTTCTTTTCGAAGGTTACCGACAAGACGTTTTCTTCCATCTCCATTTTAAAGTCCTCTTTTTTCATGCCTGGAACAGCAAGTTGTATCTCAAAAACCTTCTCTTTTTCCAGGATGTTGGTTGCCGGCATGCAGCCACAGTTTCTTTCAAACCCTGTGTTGAAGCCTCTTTCAAACATGTCGTCCATTGTGTTGGACAGTATGGGTCGTTTGTGCCATCTGATGATTGTCATGGTTTTTCCTCCTGTTTTTTTTTTTGAAACATTTGTGTTTTCCCAATCTGCAACAAATGGTGTTCCGTTTGGCCTTTTGTGGCAAAGCCGGCCAAAATGGCCGAAAAAACACGCGGAACGCCCCTGTTGTTGCCAAAAAGCCGCCATTATGGCGCCCGGGGTGTTTTTTGATCGACAACCCGGGGGTCGCCACCCTGGGGTTTAAGGCACGAGATATCCTCCGGCTTGCCGGACCTGTATCCCGTTCATGCCGGGTGCCCCATCTTGTTATCAGTTTTTATTATCTTTGGTTGCAACCCCAGTATGTATTAACTGCCTTTGGATCATGGAGCCCGATCAAGATCTGCAAATACGTTTGATATCGGACCCTTTGTCTTATTACACGGCGATGTTGAACGACATCAAGAAGGCCCGCGATTATATTTTTCTGGAGATATACCGCTTTCGTAATGATCCGGTGGGGGTTCGTTTTCGCGATTACCTGGTAAAAAAGTGCCAGGAGGGGGTAAAGGTTCGTTTGCTGATCGACTCGTGGGGTGCTTCGTCCGGGTTCTCCTTTTTCCAGAACCTTGCGGATGCCGGTGGTGAGGTGCGCTTCTTCCAAAAAGTCCGTTTGAACTGGGACCTTTTCACCCGGGGACACCGGCGCGATCACCGTAAAATACTGGTCATTGACGACGACATCACCTACATCGGGTCGGGCAACATTTCGGGCTATGCCCTGAACTGGCGGGAGTCGATGTTTCGCATCAAGGGGGGCATCGCCAAAAAGTTCAAACAGGTCATCGTTGAAAACTTCAGGATACACAATAAATACTTTTATGACAAGCTTTCTTACACCAGGCAGATCGATTACAAAGGCCTGGAGATATTGCGGGACGTGCCGTCCATCCCTTTTCAGCCTGTCAAGAAGAAATACCTGCAGCTGATCAATGCTGCCAGGCGCGAGATCATCATTGAGACACCTTACTTCCTGCCGGGAAGCAGCTTGCGCAAGGCTTTGACTGATGCGTCAGCGCGGGGTGTAAATGTTTATGTGCATGTGCCTAAGAAGTCCGACGTGGGAATCATGGATCTCCTGAGCTCGAAATATTATGGAGAGCTTGCTGAAAAAGGCGTACAGTTCTTTTTTTTCCTGCCACAAAACCTGCATGCAAAGCTTTTCCTGGCCGACAGGACTTGTTTTGTGGTGGGGTCCTCCAATTTTGATTACCGGAGCCTGCGGTATCAGCATGAGATCTGTCTGTCCGGAGAACACAAGGGCCTTGTGCGCCAGCTGATCAACCACATGAACGAGACCCGCAAAGAATCGGAGGCGTTCAACTATGAACACTGGTTGCACCGGCCCATCATCCAGCGTTTTTTTGAGTGGCTGCTGGTGCCGTTCCGGCATTTGTTTTAGCATGCGCCCCGGCTCCCCGATTTGCATGCTGCAAGCAGCATTTTGACAATAACCACCCCCCTTTAAAGCATGTGCCTGTACAGCATGCGCAGCTTAAAACTCCCCTTGGCGGGGGACTTTTTCGCCTTCGGCGGCATTGTACTTTTTCTTTGGCTCCCATTGTGCTTTTACCGCCTTCGGCGGCGATGTACTTTTTCTTTGGCTCCCATCCAAAGAAAAAGCTACCAAAAAGAAAGATCACCGCTTCTGATGCATCTGCTAAAAACCACGGCCCCTTCAGTCTGCGCAGGCAAAGCCG
>SLCY01000017.1 GCA_007125585.1 Bacteroidales bacterium | reverse complement strand
GTGCTGATGTGCTGATGTGCTGATGTGCTGATGTGCTGATGTGCTGATGTGCTGATGTGCTGATGTGCTGATGTGCTGATGTGCTGATGTGCTGATTGAAGAATGTGCTGATGACACGGCTTGTCGTTCGGGTCAATGTATAAAATTACAGATATAAATCATGGCAATATACGCGAGAATTGAGCAGCTTTTTGTTTCTTTGTAAGGAAAACAAAAGAACCGGGCCAATACAACGAGTTGATGCGCAGGAGGATGATTATTGGGCACCAGGCACTGGGAACGGGTCGCCCTGAAAGGGCAATTCAATTCAGCCCAGTGGCAGCTCCCTGGGTAAACAGGAGACCCCCCATCTGCGCCCTGATAATGGCAGCTTAAAAACAATAAACCGCAACACGCTGCAAATCAGCGCAAAACGAAATTATAAACAAATGAACGAAGGAGCGAAGGAACGATGGAACGATGGAACGAATCTTTTGGCTGTTGGCTGTTAGCTATTGGCTTTTAACCCCTTAAACCTTTCAACTTTTAAACCTTTAAACCTATTTGACATTTCGACATTTTGACATTAATTATAAACAGATGAACCGAGCCATGACCATTGATGGCCACACAGACGGATGACCATCGCATGGCGAGCTCCATGTAACCGAAATACAAAAACTATGAACACATGAAAAAAATTGGCACTCTTTTTTTAGCAATTGCATTGATCGGGCTGCATCCTTTGGCGGCCCAGGAGACTACACCTTTCGACCCTGTCACCATGTGGGAGATGCAACGGCCGGGCAACCCGGTGGTGTCGCCTGACGGGCAATGGTCTGTTTTTCCGGTGACAGAATATGATGTTGACGGCAACACCTCTGCCACCAACCTGTATCTGCTGGACAACGAAAGCGGCGACTTGCGCCAGATCACGTTCAGCGGCAGGGACAGCGGTCCGGCCTGGAGCCCGGACGGCAGAAAGCTGGCCTTCGTATCCCGTCGCCACGATGGGCCCGGTCAGATATACATCCTCGATATCGCTGCAGGCGGGGAGGCACGCCAGGTCAGTGACCTGCCCGTGGGTGTTTACGGATTGCAGTGGTTCCCCGACGGAGGACGCATCGCCTTTGCTGCCAACATACTGCCTGACTATAATGGCGACTGGGACAGGCACCGGGAGATACAAAAAGAGATGGAAGAAAGCAAGGTCAGCGCCAAGGTGACGGAAAACAACATGTATCGCTATTGGGACCGCTGGCTCACCGATGGACACGTTTCCAGACTGTTTACCATCGACCTGCAAACCAAGGTTGTTACAGACCTTATGCCCGATAATGGCAACTTCTTCGGCCTGATGGGGGGTGTATCCTACGACATTTCTCCGGACGGGGCAACCATTGCGGTGAGCAAAAACTCCACACCGCCTCCATATGAAAGGGTGAACCATGCCATTTACCTGCTCCCGACCGATGGCAGCGGCGAACTGACCAATATCACGGCCGATAATCCCGCCAGCGACACAAACCCGGTATACAGCCCTGACGGCCGTTATATCCTCTATGGAAAACAGTCGGTCCATCATTTTTATGCCGACAAGATGGTGATGACCCTCTATGATACGCAAACAGGTTTACGCACAGAGCTCACCGACCATATCGACCTGAGCACCGAACAATGGTTCTGGTCGGACGATGGCAACACCATCTATTTCCATGCACAGGACCGTGCCATGAAATCCATTTTCAGCATTCCTGCCGGAGGGGGCATTCACACCGAAATTTTCCGGGGCGGCACCAACAACGGTGGATCCCTGGCAGGGAACAACCACATCGTCTTTAACCACCACAATCTCAGTGCCCCGCCGGAGATACACAAGGTGGACCTGCGCAGCGGGGAGGCCACAAAAATGACCGGCCTGAATGACAAGCTTGTGGAGAATATCCACTGGGGAGAGATCGAGAACGTGACTTACAAAGGGGCTGATAACGCCGACATACAGATGTTTATCAACTATCCGCCCGGTTATGACCCCGGCAAGGAATATCCCCTGGTGATGATGATCCACGGTGGCCCCCACGGCATCTTTGGCGACTCCTTCCACTTTCGCTGGAACAGCCAGCTGTTTGCCGCACCGGGCTATATCGTAGCCATGCCCAACTTCCACGGGTCCAGCAGCTTCGGACAGGATTTCGTGAAAAGCATCCATGGCAACCACGCCGAGCTGCCTTACCGCGACATCATGAAGGCGGCCGATTACATGGTTGAACGCGGCCTGGTGGACGAAGACCGCATGGCGGCCACCGGCGGCAGCTATGGAGGGTATATGGTGAGCTGGATCGCAGGGCATACCGACCGCTTCGCCTGCCTGATCAACCATGCAGGCGTTTATGACCTTCACCTGCAGTTCGCCTCCGACTATTCGGCCAACCGCAAGTACCAGTACGGCGGGTCACCCTGGGAAGACTTTGACCAGATGAACGCCATCAACCCATCGCAGTTTGCACATAACTTCTCCAGTCCCATGCTGGTGATCCACGGCGAACTCGACTACCGCGTCCCGGTTGCACATGGCTTTATGGTGTACAACATCTACAAAAACATGGGGCTGGAAGCACGCCTTGTATACTACCCCGACGAGAACCACTGGATACTCACGCCACAGAATTCCTTGTTCTGGTATGATGAGTTTTACGGATGGCTGGAGCGGTACCTGAAATAACAGTGTTTTTGCGATTGTAATCGCAAAATAATCGTTATATTTGCGATTATAACCGCACATATACCGCAATGAAAATAAAAAGAAAGCTGCACGACACCATTGAAAAGGAGCTTTTTGGCGGCAAAGCTTTAATCATCATGGGTGCCAGGCAAACCGGGAAAACAACGCTTCTGGAGCAAATATTTGGCAACAGGAAGGGTGTTGTTTGGTTCAATGCCGATGAACCCGATGTGACTGCATTGTTTGAAAAACCCACTTCTGTCAGGCTCAAGGCCCTTTTTGGAAATGAGCAGATCGTTATTGTGGATGAGGCTCAACGCATTGAAAATGTCGGTTTAAAATTCAAACTGATCACCGATCAGTTGCCGGAAATCCAATTGGTGGCAACAGGTTCATCCTCTTTCGACCTTGCCAGCCAGGTTAATGAACCACTTACAGGCAGAAAGTGGGAGCACCAGCTATTTCCCTTGTCCACACAGGAAATGATCAACCATCACGGACTGCTGGAAGAAACACGTATGTTGCCACATCGTCTGGTTTATGGATATTATCCTGAAGTAGTAACATCGACTGGAAATGAGCGAAAAGTTCTTAAAGAAATAACCGACAGCTACCTTTACAAAGATGTTTTGAAATTTGACAAAGTCAAAAAACCTGACAAACTGATCAAGCTCTTACAGGCATTGGCTTTTCAAATCGGCAATGAAGTTTCTTACAATGAGATCGGCAACATCATCGGTCTTGACAATGAAACCGTGGAGAAATACATTCTCATCCTGGAGAGAGCCTACATTATTTTCAAACTGGTGGCGTTTTCACGGAATTTGAGAAAAGAGTTAAAGCGCAGTCGAAAAATATATTTCTATGATAATGGTATCCGTAACGCCTTAATAGCAAATTTTTCTGAAGCAGGATTCAGACAAGATGCAGGCGCATTATGGGAAAATTATGTGATCAGCGAGCGAAAGAAATTTCTCCACTATAACAATATATGGGCAAACTGCTACTTCTGGCGCACACAAGACCAGCAAGAAATTGATTATATCGAGGAAAGGGATGGAACGCTATACGCCACTGAAATTAAGTGGAATCCTGGAAAAAACCCACGTTTGCCATTGACATTTTCCAAAGCCTATCCCAGTCACCAATATCGTGTAATTACCAGGGAAAACTTTGAACGATTTGTCAGCACAACAGGCGATTGACTCACTTAATGATGCAGGCATACCGGCTGCGTAACCTGTATACCATATAGGCATTCAGTGCCACCATCAACACGCCCATGGTCGGGATGCCTACGATAAACACATCGTACATCAGAATATTGACCGATACCGGCAGGATGATCAACCAGGCCAATGGTCTTTTGATGTTGAACAGCAGCATTATTGCCACAACAAGTTCCAGTACTTTAATGGCTGTCATATATCCGGTTGAACCCAGCAAGGTAAAATAGGTCAGGGCATTGCCTTCAAGCGGGGGCATCGGCAAGAAGTTCAAAAAGTAATTCAGGGCAAAGACCAGGTAAATGATGGCAAAAACATAAGTAACTGTTTTATCAAGGGTCTTCATATCCGTTTAATTTTGTGCGTTTAGGTTTATAAAACAAACGCATCCTGCTTTCTGTTCACCGCCAGGTTGTTTTAACAAAAATGCTTGCAGAATAAAAAAAAGCATGTAACTTTGCACCCACCTAAGCCAAAAATGCCGGGCGCTTAGCTCAGTTGGTTCAGAGCACCTGCCTTACAAGCAGGGGGTCACTAGTTCGAATCTAGTAGCGCCCACTGAAAATGAGAGAGTTACAAATGAAAATTTGTGGCTCTTTTTTATTGCACCAATGATTTCACCAGTAAACCGAAATCATCTCCACCAAAACCTTCGCCCTCTAAGAGGCCTAAAAAAAGCACCCGCTATCTGCGAGTGCTTTTGTCTTAACCCCATGATCTTTAGCCCACGAAACGGTAGTGTTACAATTTGTGTGTCTGGGCAGGTTTTCTTCTTCCTGGAGTTTGCATGATAAAATTATGCGTATTTCTTTTTCTTTCTAATTATTTAACAAACCCAGCAAATCAGGTTTATCGCCAGGGAACAGTTTTTTGTCCCAGTCAATAGCGGGCAACTCCCGCCTGTATGCTGTTTTATCCATCGCTGTTTTTGCCATCAGCACAATGACCGATTCTTCACTGGGCATGGCACAGCGCATACGCAAGACCCGCCGAAAATCCCGCTGCAAGCGTTCAATCCAGTTGGTGGTATAGATCATGGACTGGATCCTGTGATGATAGTTCAAGTACGTGAAACAATGCCTGGATGTAGGATCATCTCTCATCTTTTTAATGCTTCGATAGTTCTGACTCCATTTATCACACATAGACTGTCAGGCCGTCCAGGCAAGCTCCGGAGTGTAGTTCCTGTCGCCTGTCCGAAACAGCTCTCGCAGATCGCCGATGAGCTCTCTTTTGTCTCCATGGCGGACCTTATAGAGTATATTGCGTTTAAGGTGGGTGACACACTTTTGCAGGGGGGTGCCGGGAAAAACCCGGTACTGATCCGGTCACTTGCTTACCTTGCGAACACAGCGTATTGAATTCGCATTCTGTTTCCAGCTGTAATTAGTATACAGTGTTTCATGCTCAAAAAATATGAACCGGCTCCAGACATTTAGTTCGTCGCGTGGCGTGGCGCTTAGCCAGTTGCCATGGGTGCCGATCCCGCTGTAGTTCCCATTCCAGAGACGCCGCCCTCCAGGCATGGCCGACCAACCGCTCTGGTCCGTTGCAGGGTTAGGAGAGTTCCATCTTGGGTGAGGGTTGGGTTCTGTACGTCGCGATTTCAGGGTGCCGCCAGACTCCTCCATGCCTCCAAGGTCACCAGATAACCGGCTCCAGTGCATAGTGGTTGGCACCAGCCATCCTGCGGGGCAAATCCCGCGTGGATCCTCTACCACGAACCAGTTATAGAGCAGTCCGTAGGCTTCAATCATCTCAGCCTCTGTGTAAATACCAGGATATACGGCATATGCACCAAAATCGGCACCTTCCCATTCCTGGTTGTTGAGTCCAGTGGGGATGGGGTCACCGTTCGCGTAATGTTTCACCCGGAGATTCTCTGCCATCCACTCATAGTTGCCAATGATAACAGTGGGGTACACGTTGCCGTCAATGTCGGTGACCGATCCTTTACGTGTTTTGAACAGAAACGTAGCTCCGTATGCGGTGCCTGCGCAATTGGTTGCATACGCCCGAACCCGGTAGGTTTGATCCGGTTCCAACCCGGTTATCAAGCCGGTGAACGGACCAGTACCGGTACCATCAAGGGTGCTGTTGTCAGCCAGGGTAGGCTGAGGTAACTGACTCCAAACGAAACCACGGGCACTAACCGTACCGCCACCATCACAGGTCACCAGACCTTCCATAACTGCTTTCTCAGCCCAAACTTTCCAGGGGTGGTGAGTGGTCACTCTAGACAGATTCGCGTCCGGGAGGTCATCGCTGCAGCTTACAATACAAATTGCAAAAACCGGAATAAAAGCAAGGTATAACACCCAAATTTGTCTTTTTATTTTCATGTCGTTTTATTTTATAATTAATACTAATTAATTTTTTATCAGCGAGTTAATTATAATGTCTGTTGTATTTTATGCCGTATAAAATATTAAATACAAAAAAATAAATGATGGCTGTCTGTTAATTATGCTCTGCTGAAAAACTCAGTGATATTCCATTGGATAAGCATGTAAGGTTTTGATTGCCATTATAAAAAAAACAGCAACTCTGATTAATGCCTGTCAAATTAGAATATTTCAAACTAACAACATATTTTAATCCACAAATAGATATGCAATATACAAACATTTGTTTAAAAAAAAATTGTTGATATAATTTTTTGTTTTTGGTGAGGGGCAGTAAATATGTCATCAGGGTTAAGAATATTGTTAATCCCGGGATCTGCGTACAGTTTGATATATCTTACATGATCGAGACGGATAGTGCACCAAAAAGCGTGTATGTAGAATAAAAATTGATTTTGCAAAAAAGTCTCCTGGTCTTCTGCTAAATGAAACAAGAGCAGTTCATTAAATGGGGGGTTCCCTCTATTTAATAGATTTTTTATTGTTATCCCCCCCCATATATAAAGGGTCATGTTAATAATATTTTATATTTTTGCTCCTTTCACCCCCAAAAAACATACCCTATGGCCAAGCTAAGATTCATGGCACTAAAAGAGCTTTTGAACAGGAAACCTCTTTATATAGACGATGCAGGACGCCCCATATCCGAATACTTTGGCAGGAATGTCTTCGATATGTCAAAGATGAAAAAATACCTTTCCACGGAGGCGTTCAATCATGTGATGAAAGCCATTGAGGAGGGATCGCGCATCGACCGGAAGATGGCCGATCAGATTGCGCTCGGGATGAAAGCCTGGGCCACAGAAAATGGGGCAACACACTATACACACTGGTTTCATCCGCTTACGGATGCCACCGCCGAAAAGCATGATGCATTCATCGATTTCAATACCGTTGGCGGTGGGGTGTTTGAGAGCTTCAGCGGGAAACTGCTTGTACAGCAGGAACCCGATGCCTCCAGCCTGCCCTCAGGGGGGTTGCGCAACACCTTTGAGGCAAGGGGATACAGTGCCTGGGATGTTTCCTCCCCGGCCTTCATTGTGGGCACCACCCTGTGTTTGCCAACCATCTTTATTTCCTACACGGGCGAGGCGCTCGATTATAAAATGCCACTGCTGAAGTCCCTGGCTGCCATCGACAAGGCATCTGCAGACGTGTGTCAGTATTTCGACAAGAATGTCACCAGGGTGACCAGCAATATGGGCTGGGAGCAGGAGTATTTTCTTGTGGATGAGGCCCTTTACATGGCGCGGCCCGACCTGATGCTTACCGAGCGCACCCTGATGGGGCATTCATCCAGCAAGGATCAGCAACTCGAAGACCATTACTTCAGCAGCATCCCCGAAAGGGTGATTGCCTATATGGAAGATTTTGAACGCGAATCGTATCTGCTCGGCATCCCCGTGAAGACGCGACACAACGAGGTGGCCCCCAATCAGTTTGAGGTAGCCCCAATATACGAAGAGGCCAACCTGTCGAATGACCACAATCAGCTGATCATGGACATCATGAAAAAGGTGGCCCGTAAGCACGGTTTCCGCGTGTTGTTTCACGAAAAGCCATTCAAAGGAATCAACGGTTCGGGCAAGCACAACAACTGGTCGCTGAGCACCAACACCGGGGTTAACCTATTCTCGCCCGGCAAGAACCCCCGCACCAACATGCAATTCCTGACCTTCCTGCTAAACGTGTTGAAGGCCGTGCATGATCATCAGGATTTATTGCTGGCCAGCATCCTGACTGCCAGCAATACCCATCGACTGGGGTCCAATGAAGCACCCCCGTCCATCATCTCTGTTTTCCTTGGCCATGAGTTGAACCGCGTGCTCGGGGAGCTGGAAGAAACAGTGCCGGACAAAAAGATGACCCCGGATGAGAAAACCTTCATCAAATTGAATATCGGAAAAATCCCGGAAATCCTGCTCGACAACACAGACCGCAACCGCACCTCTCCCTTTGCCTTTACCGGCGACCGTTTTGAATACCGGGCGGTGGGATCATCGGCAAATTGTGCTTCTGCATTGATTGTGCTGAATACCATTGTCGCCGGACAACTCAAGCGGTTTAAGATCGAAGTGGATGCGTTGATAGACAAAGGGGTGAAAAAAGACGAAGCCATCCTGCAAACACTAAAGCGATACATCAAAGAGACCAAAAACATCCGGTTCGACGGCAATGGCTACAGTCCGGAGTGGTTAGAGGAAGCCAAACGCCGGGGCCTGTATAATATTTCGAGCGTGCCGGAGGCCCTGGAAGCATATCTTACAGAAAAATCAAAAAAGGTGTTTTCTGAAAATGATGTGTTTGATCCCAAAGAGCTTGAAGCCCGCACCGAGGTGGAGCTCAAGAAATTCATCAAAAAGATACAGATAGAATCGCGCGTGCTGGGCGACATTACCATCAATCATATTGTACCCACGGCAGTAAGCTATATGAACACCCTGTTTGCCAATGTACATGGGTTGAAGGAGGTTTTCGGCAAGACGGCAGATTTCAATACGATGGCAGGAGACATGCTGGATCTGATAAAAAAGATCTCGGACCACATTCAGCACATAAAAAACATGCAGGCCAACATGATCCAAGCCCGGAAACGCGCCAACAAAGAGGAAGACGTTCACAAGGCGGCCCGCCTTTACAATACCACGGTTCGCCCCTGCCTGGACGAGATCCGCTACCATGTCGACAAGCTGGAACTGATCGTGGACAACGAGATGTGGCCCCTGCCGAAATACCGCGAACTGCTGTTTGCGCGTTAAGATCCGGTCTTATTTAACAACCTGCACCCTGAGTGTTATCACATCCCTATCTGTAAACACCTGGATGAAATACAAACCATCCTTCAGACCTGACACGTTTAACTCATGATGGATGTCATTGACTCTTTGGGCAACCACCCGCAAACGCCTGACCCCATTTCCTGGCTTGCCGATGTAATTTATGGAAGAGATCTGCGTTGTTGGAAATATAGTAGCTTGATGTTCGTCAGATGGCAGGATGACGGTCAAGAGGGGGAGTGGAAAAGTGTAAAGCACATTGTTGTATGAAGAGACTGTTTTTTTTAACATTCATTTTCTTTGGTTGTTCTGTTTTGACACCGCTGCAGAAAAGCAGGTTTATCGCGGTGTTTCATCTTATTGAGAACGCCAGCTATGAAGAAGCCAAAGAGGTGGTTGAGGACATGATAAGCCACGAAGAGTATGCACAGTGGCCAAGGACCTGGTATGCCAGGGGACTGTTGTGCCAGACTGCTTACCGGGAAGGGGTCAGGGTGAACAACAGGAAGATGTATGAACTTTATCCTAACCAGCTTTATGTGGCCTTTGACTCCTATGAGAAAGCTCTTTCTCTTGACACAAGGGGGAGCATTCAAAAACAACTGGCACCCAGATATGTGCTTCTGGCCAATGATTTTCAGAAATTGGGGGGGAAACATTATAACGACGGTGAATATAAAGAATCCCTGCGAGCCTTCGAAAATGCACTGAAGGTTACCCAAAGCCCCATTCTCACTGTTCAGACAGATACCAACCTGATATACAATACGGCTTTGGCTGCATTTCAAAGCAAAGAACGTGAAACGGCAGTCAGGCATCTCAGCAGGCTGCATGGGTACAACCATTCAACCAATGTCACACATTTGTTGTTTTCCACCTACCTTGAGAAAGGTGATACTGTCTCTGCCAAGAAGGTGCTTAAAGAAGGGATTGACAGCTACGAAGAGAATGAGGACTTGATTCTGCTGCTGGCCGATCTGCACTTTAAACAAGGCAATCCTGAAAAGTCTCTGGATGTCCTTGTCAGTGCATCCCTGGAAAACCCATCCAAACATATTTTCCCTTTTACAAAAGGGCTGATCTATCAAAAAACAGAACAATACAGAAAGGCCATTGGTGTATATAAGCAGGCTTTTGCCCTGGCTCCGGGGGAGCTGTTGACTCATGTGAACATGGCCACATGTTACTACAACATAGGCGTAGAGATCGAAGAGAGTAGCAGAAGCATCAACAACAAGGGGCAAGTGCTTGATGAAAAGCAACGTTCGACAGCCGCATTCGATGCTGCTGTTGAATGGCTCAACAAGGCCTATAACCAAAAGCCTGACAATCCATTGGTTATCGATAAAATGCAAGGACTTCTCGAACGCCTCAATATGTCAGACCGGACAAACGGCATGGAGGATGGGACTGATCATACAAACAATGATTAGCGTCAGCAAGAGAACACTCCATGATTTTTCTGAGGCATTATATGCTGAATGAGAGGGTGACCCCAAGGAATTGCTTGAACTGCAGCCTGGGCTCCTTTTTTTCGGAGCCGTCCGGCGACAGGACCGGTTCATCATTCTCATCCAGCACCGGGAAAAGGATGTTGTTATCATAAATGAAGTGAAGGTTCAGGCGGACCAGAAAATACCAGCTGATTTGCTTGTCAATGTTTATCTCCCAATCCATATCAATATTCCGGGGCTTGTCAAGGTAACCATAAAACAGGCGTACCGCATTGGAGATGTTCAGTCCGTCGAAAACGGTCATCCTGTTCCTTACCACGAGCTGTCCACCCATCTCCTGCCTCGACCGCCTGTCAGGCTCAATACCATGTGCGCCCTGATCGATATTTACTGTGTCCAGCACGAAGGTGTTTTTATAAGAAAGCGGTGACAAGTTGAACAATGTGTTTTTGAAAGGCTTGTATTCAACCCCCACACCGATGGTAAATGTCCCGGGATTCATGAACTTCGATACAGGAACAGAGTCGTTTGGATACTTATAACCTTTGGCCACCTGCGACTTCATATAAAAAACCGAGCTGAAATCGATCTTTTCCCCAAGCACTTTGTTAAACTGTGAATTCAGTTCAAGGATATCGGCGTTGGTCCTCAATCCACGCCCCTCTGATATGATGCTCCCGTATCTTAAACGCCCGCTGTTGTCCCATGCAATCTCAGCATCCTTGTTGGTATATCCTGCTGAAACCCTCGTATCAAACATACTTGACAGGAAACTCTCGCCACCCCGCGCCCAGTTTGAAAGATAGGACTGGTTTAGCGTAAAAGCACTCGATAACCCATATTCCCAGAATACAGGGATCTCTTCCAACGGTTTTAAACTCGCAAGGGCCCTCTGAGGTTCTATTGATGCAATGGGGATATCATCGGCCATCTCTTTCTCCATCCGTTCTAAAAGCACATCCTCTTCCAGGGTCAGGGTGAGCTCCTGCTTCGAAGGATTGCCAATCCATATGGTGAGGGAATCATTCTCATGATTCCTGACCCAATACCTGAAAAGCTCATCCTCTCCGGTGGTTAACCAGAAAGGGACCCTTCGCCCGTTTGTATCGCTGATAAACAGTGGGATCGAGTCGCGTTCGCCAGTATAGTCTAACAGAGTCTCTACCGCAATACGGAGAGAGTCAGGCATCATCTTGCCGGGGACAACAAAAAACGGCGACTCCTTGCTCGCAACAAATGCCCGGGTTGTTTCCGAAATAACGATATGAGCAGAATCAGGCAAAAAACTGGCTTCCCTGAAGCTGTCTGTGGGGATCAAAGGTGGTGAGATGCGGCTGTCAACCACATGATGCATACGGATGTTCTTTGATTCAAGGAAAAGGGAATCAATAAAAACTTCTGTGATCGTATCGCGGACCTGCAATATCGAATCTACAAGGTTCCTTAAGTCGGGAATGGTGTCGATGACAGAGAAGGCGGCCGAATCGACCGCATTCATGACATAAGTCGTTCGGGTTAAAAAAGGCTCTTTTTCCAGCGCCACAGTGTCAACAATGAAGAGATCGTCGTTAAGCCACCGCACAGGCAAGGTGTCATTTCGGACAATATCAGTGAGCCTGGGATCGATGGAATCGTAATCAAACCCGGAAAGGCGCACTTCAACACTGTCGAATGGCTCATTGAAATGGTCTATCAATCTTGACAGCGAAAGATGCATGTGCTCCCCCGATGGGCCCCATAAACTGTCGCCATCCATCAGGTTGAGGATGTATTCCGATGCCGATGTGGCTGTAAAACGTATGGGCTTTATAGGAAGAGTGTCATTTTCAGTGATGGTCATTTCTTCTCCGGATTGTGCCAAAGCGTTGCAAACAACCACCAATCCAAATAAAAACAAAATACCACGCATAATATCATGTTTGAAGGGAGATGGGAAACATACGATTTCTCCACCAGTCTTGTTTTTTTCTGGGCGAAGAGATAAAACCCCTTTGTACCAGTTTGTCTTAAATAAAAGAAACGCTTGCAAATTCTGCAAGATTGTATTCAACATCCCAAAAAAGAAAACCAGCAAAAAAAAAACAACATGTCTATGTTTTGTCTATGCTCAAAATTTGGATTGAACATTCTTCATGGCCTATATTTGGCAAAATTTATTCTACTGCTTGTGGTTAAGCATATCCAAATACTTGTTTTTGGCCTCGCCGAGCACTCCGGGAATCGTTTCCGGACATTCGTCACCGCAAAAAACCTGGGTTTAACAGGCCTGGTAACCGAAGACCCCGAAAAACTCATCATTGAAGCCGAGGGGGAAGAAGAAAAACTGGACAAGCTTGTCAGTTATTTTGAGCGCATTAACGCAGGCCTTCCATCCATAAAAACGGAAATAATAGAAAAGCCCGTGATGCATTATGAGGAGTTCCTGATCCGGTAACCTCTGTCAAACAAACAAGCAAAAGATTGAAACATAAAAGCGATTATAAACAAATCTGAGCACCCACGGATATCCATTTATTCAGTCACAAATATCAATCAAAAACCAGGATCATGAAAAAAACCTACATTGTACTATTGCTGATGCTTGCCACAGCTGGCCTTTATGCACAGAGTGACGGCATTAC
>SLCY01000112.1 GCA_007125585.1 Bacteroidales bacterium | reverse complement strand
TACATTCATTAATGCCGTCCGGTGGCCTGCTTGCACTTTCCCTCCCTGGTAAAGATGCCTTGATTTTTTTACGCAGATCCATCAAATGCGGATTTATCCCCCCACGGGCCCGGTCAATTACTGTTTGCACAGGCCTCCGCTGCTGAAGTGGCCTTGTTTTTTTGAAGCAGATCCATCAAAGGCGGATGGGCGGGTGTGTTACCGCAAGTTAAATGATGGTGGTTTTTTTAAAGGAGGATGATACAAAAAAATTTATCACGGGTATTCAATATTCATGTAACTTTAGCGCTCCGAAGCTTTATTTATGAACCAAATGACTTGCCAACATGAACCGTATTTTCATTATTCTTGCCTTGTTTTTTTGGAATGCTGGCCTGTTGGCTGCTGAAGGCACTTTGTTGTTGCGTCAGCCGGCCGTCAGCGACAGCCACATTGTTTTTGTCTATGCCAATGACCTTTGGGTTGTTGAGCGCGGGGGCGAAGATGCCTGGCGCCTGACAAGCAACGAAGGTTCAGAGAGGCTGCCACAAATCTCGCCCGATGGCAGCCTGGTTGCCTTCACTGCCCAGTATGACGGGAATGACGACGTGTATGTGGTGCCTGTCAGGGGTGGCCAGCCGAAACGGCTTACCTGGCATCCGGGTGCTGATCATGTGCGTGGATGGACACCCGACGGAGAAAACGTATTGTTTACCTCTGGCCGGGAAGGAACACCCACCCGCGAATCGCAGTTTTTTACCATACACAAGAACGGTGGTATGCCAGAACGTTTGCCTGTGCCCAGGGCCCAAACAGGACAACTATCGCCCGACGGACGATTTATCGCTTATCAGGAGGTGGGTTTTATTGACCCCGAATGGCGTAATTACCGTGCGGGGCAGGCGAAACCCATATGGATCGTCGACATGGAGGACTTCAGTCTGATCACCACGCCGCAGCTGGATGGTGAACGGCACATGAACCCTGTATGGATGGACAACACAGTGTACTTCATTTCTGAGCGTGACCATGCGGCCAACATATGGTCTTTTGATGTGGACAACCGGGTGCTGACACAGGAAACTTTCCATGTGGATTTTGATGTGAAAAATATTAACGCAGGCGGCGGGGTGATCGTTTACGAGCAGGGAGGGGCATTGCATATCCTGGATCCGGCAACCGGACACCAGGAACAACTGGTGATCAATGTGCGGGGTGATTTCCACTGGTCGCGTCCCAGGTGGGAGGAGGTCCGTCCCACCGCCCTGCAGAATGCATCGTTGTCGCCTACAGGTCAACGTGCCCTGTTTGAATACCGCGGTGATATTTTTACCGTACCGAAAGAACACGGTGATCCGAGAAACATCACCAGGAGTCCCGGCGCAGCAAACCGCTATCCGGCGTGGTCGCCTGATGGAAGCCGTATTGCCTGGTTCTCTGATGAATCAGGAGAGTATCAGCTGTTTATCGGTGACCAGTCGGGCATGGGAGAAACCACCACCATCGAATTGCCGGACCCTTCATTCTTTTTCCGTCCGGAATGGTCACCCGACGGGAAATACATTGCCTATACAGATACACACCTCAACCTCTATTATGTGGATGTGGAAACAGGCGAGGCTACCCTGGTCGATACAGACCGATATGTTCGTCCCGAACGTACAATGAATCCTGTTTGGTCGCCCGATAGCCGCTGGATCGCCTATGCACACACCCTGGAAAGCATGTTCAAGGCCATCATCCTGTACAATGTGGAAACGGGTGAACGTATCAAAGCCACTGACGGCATGGCCGATGCCATCACCCCTGTCTGGTGTGCATCAGGTGAATATTTGTATTTCCTGGCAAGCACTGATTACGGACCCAACACAGGGTGGCTCGACATGAGTGCATACGACAGTCCCATTAACCGCGTCCTGTATGTCATGGTACTTGCCGAAGATGGGGTTTCCCCCTTCCTGCCAAAGAGCGATGAGGAGCAACCCGATGATGACGATGAGGACACAGACAATGATGACGGGGAAGATGATCAGACGGTTCGGATCCATGCGGATGGCCTGATGAAGCGTATTGTAGCAGTGGATGTCCCGGCCAGAAACTATACCGGCCTGGTGGCAGGTCCTGAAGGATACGTGTTTTATCTTGAGAATGTTCCCACCCAGCCAGGACTGACATTGCATCGTTATGACTTTGATGCGCGTGAGGCAGAAAACTTTTTAACGCCGGTGCATTATGCTGTAACATCACACGACAGGCGTTCGCTCTTGTATCGCAGCGGGAGCACCTGGGGTGTTGTAGATGCCGGTGGTGGCAGTCGCAGTCCGGGCGATGGCCGCCTGGAAGCCATCGGCAATATGCGTATGCATATCGAGCCCAAAAAAGAATGGCAGCAGATGTTCAGGGAGGGATGGCGGTTACAGCGCGACTTTCTTTATGTTGACAATGTGCATGGCGCCCCGTGGGATGATATCTATGATTGGTACCGTCCATGGGTGGACCATGTGCGTCACCGGACCGACCTCAATTATGTGATCGGTATCATGGGCGGCGAGGTGGCCGTGGGACATTCCTACATCTTCGGGGGCGACATGCCACAAATAGATCGTGTGCCTGTCGGCTTGCTGGGTGCCGATTACACCATTGAAAACGGACATGTCCGTATCACAAAGATCTACGACGGGGAAGACTGGAACCCAAACATCCGGGCACCATTGTCAGCACCAGGCCTGGATGTCCGGCAAGGGGACTACCTTCTGGAGGTCAATGGAGTGACCGTTGATCCCGGTGAAAACCTGTATGCTTATTTTGAAGGCACGGCCAATCGCCAGACCAACATACGGGTCAACGGGAGGCCTGAAGAAGAGGGATCACGTGTCGTGACGGTTGTACCTGTTACCAGTGAATACCTGTTGCGCATGATGGACTGGGTGGAAGGCAACAGACGACGTGTCGATGAATTGTCTGACGGACAATTGGCTTACGTATATGTACCCAATACCGGTCGTGGCGGTTACCAGTTCTTTAACCGGTACTATTTTGCCCAGCAGGACAAGCGGGGTGCTGTGATTGATGAACGTAACAATGGCGGGGGTTCTGCGCCTGATTATATGATTGACATTATGTCGCGTAAACTGTATGGTTATTTTAACTCCCGCGCTGCTGACAGAAAGCCTTTTACGACGCCCATGGCCGGCATCTGGGGACCGAAGGTGATGCTTATCAATGAGCGGGCAGGATCTGGTGGAGACCTTTTTCCTTACATGTTCCGTAAAATGGAGATTGGGCCACTGATTGGCACGACCACCTGGGGAGGACTGGTGGGCATATGGGACACCCCTTCCTTTATTGATGGGGGCCGGATGATGGCGCCCCGTGGAGGATTCTTTAATACCGAAGGTGAATGGGCTGTGGAAGCAGAAGGGGTTGCACCCGATATCGAGGTCGAACAGCTTCCTGACAAAGTGATCCGTGGCCATGACCCACAGTTGGAGAGGGCAGTGGAAGAAGCTTTGAGACTTCTTGAAACAGAAGCCATCGAACTGAAACCTGAACCGGATCCACCGGTAAGGTACAAAAGACCGGAACGATGAGCGCGGGGTAAAATGATTCATGAGGGTTCTCTGAATCCGGACCATCCTCGTTCCAAAAAGCCAAATGCAAATAGCGGGTTATTAGAATAAAACCGTACCTTTGCACAGCTATTTATTTGATTGTTAGTATTTAAGTTTGATTTGCAGTTTCAAATCACCG
>SLCY01000024.1 GCA_007125585.1 Bacteroidales bacterium | reverse complement strand
GTGATCGTTACTGCATCCTCAGCCGTTGGAAGGGCAGGGTCAGAGGTGACCTGTCCGGAAAGGGGATAGAAAGAAAAAATGAATACGATAAGTAAAACATTGCGCATCTTTGGAAAAACCATTTCTAAAAGTTTTAGTGAATAACCGATCAGCTGAACGGTTCAAAAATACAAAATTGAGGCAAAACAAAAATGTCGTTGCCGGCAAGTTATCCATGACTGGTTGAAGGCCAACGGTTAAAAAGACCACACCGGACAATCCAGGGTTAATTTAATTAGCAGACACTCATGATGGAACGGTCATGCACATTGGGATACAATCTGCCGGCACATGTTTGTTGACTAATGGTTCCATTGCCGGTTCCAAAAAAAAAATTAATTTTACCGCCTGATAATGTTGGTTTTTTCACCAGCATTGCAACCCGGGGTGAGGCCATGTTGGATCATCCCCTTTGTTTTTTTGAATACGGTTTACGAACCCTTTGATTCTATTAAATGAAACCCACCGGTTGGCTTTTATTGATGTTGACTGCCTTGTTTTTTTTGTCAGAGGCCAAAGCACAGCACCCGGGTTGGGACGATCCCACAAGCTTGCCTCAATGGATGACCCCGGAAGAGGAGCTTCGCCGCCACGAGATCGGCAAAAGCTTTGTCACCACCGACCCGCCATTGTCGCCGGTGCGCAGCATCGCTGAATTTGAGAGGTTGCAGGGGGTGCTCATCCGTTATCCCCTCGGCATCCCCCTTGATCTGGTGGCCGCCATGTCGGAACAGGCAACAGTTTATACGCTGGTGTCTTCCTGGGATCATGATCAAGCGATCAACGCATATACCAACGCCGGTGTGAATATGGACAACGCCGAGTTCATCATTGCCTCAACCAATTCTTATTGGACCAGGGATTATGGGCCATGGTTCGTGGCCGATGGTGATCACGGTGTGGGTATCGTTGATTTTCCTTATAACAGGCCCAGGCCTGCCGACGATGCTGTTCCCGAGGTTTTTGCCAGTTTCCTGGGTGTGCCGCGGTATGGGATGGACGTGGTCCATACCGGAGGGAACTTCATGAGTGACGGACTGGGCGTGGGTGCTTCCACCGACCTGGTATACGAAGAGAACAGTGGCAACGAGAGTTATGTGCATCAGCAGATGGAGGATTTCATGGGGATCAACGACTACCATGTCACCATTGATGCACAGGGGGCTTACATCCAACATATTGACACATGGGCCAAGTTTCTGGATGTGGATAAGATCCTTATTGCCGAGGTTCCCGAATCCCATCATCGCTATTGGGCCTATGAACTCGTCGCTGATTATTTTGCCGGACAGACCAGCTCATACGGGACCCCTTTTGAGGTGATAAGGGTTTATGCACCCAACGGTGAACCTTATACAAACGCACTCATATTGAATGAGCGGGTCTATGTCCCGGTCACCGGGTCCGATTGGGACAATGCTGCGCTGGAGACGTATGAACAGGCCATGCCCGGCTATGATGTCCTTGGTTTTGAGGGAAGCTGGCAGTCTACCGATGCCCTGCACTGCAGGGTAAAGGATATCGCAGATACAGGGATGTTGTACATAGAACACATCCCTTTGCATGGAGAGCATGAATATCAGCAGGCGTTTGAGATCCATGCCGACATTATCCCTTACAGCGGCGAGGCACTGTATGCCGACTCGCTGTTTGCAATATACAAAGTCAACCAGGGTGAGTTTGACACCATTCCGCTTACGCACGTGCGGGGACATACCTATTCTGCGATGCTCCCCGCAGGGGATGGCGACACGGAGATCACATATTACCTGTCAGCTGCCGACGCCTCAGGCCGTAAGGAGACCTGGCCGCTGATCGGCGCCCCCGGGGCCCGCACTTTTTCTGTTGCCCCTCCTCCCGGTTTTACGGTATCATTTGCAGTGAAAGACCCGGACAACGAACCCATCACCAATGCAACGATCGTATTGGATGAGACAGAAAATGCTCCCGGCGATTATGTCTTTGAAGGGGTATTGCCGGGCAGCCATGATTATCATGTGTCGAAAGAATGCTTTCTCCCTGCCGAGGGACAACTTACCGTTACAGAGGGTGACAAAACAAAAAATGTCACCCTGTCAGCCCTTGCCGGCGATGCCAATGGCGATGGGGAGGTGGATGTGCTGGATGTGATTGCCATCATGTACCATTACATAGGATCCCCGCCTGAACCATTCTGTGAAAAAAATGCCGATGTGAACGGTGACGGGATGATCAACGTATTGGATATGATCGCCACCGTGAGTATCTATATGAATGGGAGGCAAACAAAATGAACATTCGCCGGAAGCCACCTATCCCATAAATAAATGTGAGCGCGCCCGTCGGGTACACCAGGTCATAAAAAACATATTGTGTCCAATTACTTAAATGTGTAACTTAGCTGTCTGAAAAGTAATACCAACCCAATACCCACAAAAAACCAAAAACATGAAAAAGTATTTGTTATTAATGATTCTGCCTGTTTTCTTTATGGCGTCGTGCGCACCGGCTGAAAAGGAGAACCCTTTTTTCAGTGAATACGAGACCCCTTTTGGCGTTCCTCCTTTCGATGAGATAGAGAACGAACATTTTGAACCGGCCATTTTGGAGGGGATCAAAAAGCAGTCGGAGGAGGTACAGACCATCATTCTCAATCCGGAGGCTCCCACCTTTGAGAACACCATCGCAGCGCTGGATTATTCCGGTGAGATGCTGGGCAACGTCCTCAGGGTATTTTACAATTTCAACTCTTCACTTACCAGTCCGGAAATTCAACAGATTGCTCAGGAAATGTCGCCGAAGTTGTCAGAACATTCTGACAACATCCGGTTGAACATGGATCTTTTTCATCGCGTACAGGCGGTCCACGATCAGAAAGAGGAACTGGATCTGAACCCCGAGCAAATGCGTCTTTTGGAAGAGACTTACAAGGGGTTTGTTCGCAGCGGTGCCGACCTGCCGGCCGTAAAACAAGAACGGTTGCGTGAGATCAACACAGAGCTTTCTTCTCTCACGTTGCAGTTTGGCCAGAATGTGCTGGGTGAGACCAATGCTTTCAAGATGGTTGTTGATAATGAGGAAGATCTGGCAGGTCTCCCGGAGTCCTCCATCGAAGATGCTACGGAAAGGGCTGCCATGGAAGACATGGAAGGCAAGTGGGTTTTTACGCTGCATAACCCCAGCGTGATGCCTTTTCTTTACAATGCCGACAACCGCGGACTGCGTAAAAAGATGCAGCAGGCTTATATCAACCGCGGCAACAATGACAACGAGTTCAACAACAGGGAGATCCTGGCAAAAATCGCCAACCTTCGGCTGGAAAGGTCCCGTTTGATGGGATATGACACTTATGCTGACTTCAGCCTGGAAAACACCATGGCTGGGGATGTTGAAACCGTCATGAACTTTGTCGATGAAGTGTGGGATCCCGCTATTGCGCTTGCCAGGGAGGAGGCCAGGGAGCTCCAGGCGATGATCTATGAAGAAGGGCACGACTTTACACTGGAGCAGTGGGACTGGAGGTACTATGCAGAAAAAGTGCGTCGTGAAAAGTACGACCTGGACGAGCAGGAAATACGTCAGTATTTTGAACTGAACACTGTCCGCGACGGCATCTTTATGATCGTCGACAAGCTTTGGGGTCTTCAGTTTGTGGAGCGCTTGGATGTTCCCAAATACCATGAGGATGTCCAGGTGTTTGAAGTGCTTGAGGCAGACGGCTCACACATCGGGATCCTTTACATGGACTTCCATCCCAGGGACAGCAAGCGTGGTGGTGCCTGGATGAGCAGCTACCGCAGCCAGCGCGTGGATCAGGATGGCAAGTTCGTTCATCCGGTGATCACCATCGTTTGCAACTTCTCCCCGCCAAGTGCCACCAGGCCCTCACTGCTCACCTATGACGAGATGACAACCTTCTTCCATGAATTTGGACATGCCCTGCACGGGCTGCTCTCCGATGTTCACTACCCAAGCCTGGCAGGCACATCCGTTACCAGGGACTTTGTAGAGCTTCCTTCACAGATCATGGAAAACTGGGCCAACGAGCCGGAGGTGATGGAGACTTTTGCCCTGCATTACGAAACAGGGGAAGCCATGCCCGAATCGTTGATGGACCGGATCGTGGAAAGTGCCCACTTCAACCAGGGCTTCGCCACCGTGGAGTTTCTGATGTCTACCTATCTAGACATGGAATACCATACCACCACAGAACCCTTTGATGAGGATATGCTTTACGATGCGGCAGACATTGTTGAAGAAAGTACCATCAGGAAAAAAGGGATGATCCCGGAGATCCATTTCCGTCATGCCAGCACACATTTCAACCACATCTTCTCCGGCGGATACTCGGCAGGCTATTACAGCTATCTCTGGTCGGGACTGCTGGATGCAGATGCCTATGAGGCTTTTCGCGAAACCGGCAACGTGTATGACCGGGAAACAGCGAAGTCATTCCGTGAAAACATCCTCGAAAGGGGCAATACCAAAGATGCCATGGAGATGTATGTTGACTTCCGGGGCCGTGAACCTGTGATTGAACCGCTGCTGCGCCAACGCGGATTGGCCGTTGACCCTGTGAAGAAAGACCCGGTGCCTTTTGATGTTGAACCGGTGATCGACTAAGCAAGGACTGGAATAAAGAAAAAGCCCAAAGAGGGAACGAATCCCGTTTTGGGCTTTTTTTTTATCTGCTGACGGTCGTTCCGGTTAATGCTGGGTTACGGCCTCCGCGCATCAAAATGAAGTTCAAGCAGACGGGCAACATATTTTCCAATAACGTCAAACTCAAGGTTCACGACAGATCCTGGCCTGAAGTTACGGAAATTTGTCACATCGTAAGTATAGGGAATAATGGCCACCGAGAACGTATGGGGCTCTGAGTCCACAACGGTGAGGCTGACACCGTTCACGGAGATGGATCCTTTTTCAACGGTAATGTTTTTGGGACCCGGATCGTATTCAAAATAGAACTTCCAGCTGCCATCAAGCTCCTCCACCCTGGTACAGACAGCTGTCTGGTCAACATGGCCCTGGACGATATGTCCATCAAAGCGGCCATCAACACGCATGCAACGTTCCAGGTTCACCTCATATCCCACCTCCCAGGTGCGCATATTCGTCTTGTCAAGCGTCTCCTGAATGGCCGTTATGGTATACCGGCTCTTCACCTTGTCAACATGCACAGTGGTGAGGCAAACCCCGTCATGGGAAACACTCTGATCCACCTTTAACTCACTGGCAATAGGCGTTTCAATGGTAAAATGTATGTTCCCCCGGTCTTTCTCGATCTTTACAACCCTGCCGGTTGTCTCTATAATTCCTGTAAACATATGGTACTCTTTAAATTTGATAAATATTATGTTCCTGCCCACAAAAGTACAGTAAATTTCCCCTGTAAAAAAGCCCCTGCATTTTGTGCATTGACGGAAGACGGAAGAACGATGGAACGAAAGACAGTTTCAGCAGGGCGGGCATCTGCAACCAGGCAACGAGCACGGCAGTAAAAATCTGGAGAAAAACCACCATGCGGTAGTGCCGTGCGGCTTTGCCTGCGCGGAGTGAAGGGTCCGTATGAATCCTTGATTCAGGGCATGGACCGGGAATAAACCGGAAAAATTTTTACGATTTTTAAAAAAAACAAAACGGATTTAACACTTTTTTATTGTTTTTTTTTATATCTTTCAAAACAATTTTCAATTTTGTGAGTTATTCATTATATAAGGACCGGATAGTGATTGGAGTTGGGTTTAGAGATGAATGATTATCGCATGGCTGGTTGCTTCAAACACGAACAGGTCAAACATTTAAGGGTATATTACAAGCTATTTTCATATTCTTCATGTTGTTGTTTTGGTTAGTTGATTGGTAGCCCCGGAGTTTTGAACAGCTCCGGGGTTTTTTTTGGTTTATCGGTCCATCAGGCTTTCTAGTTCGGCCACGGTCTTCGGGATGGGCCTGCCCAGGACCTTAAAACCATCACTGGTCACCAGCACATCGTCTTCTATCCTTATGCCGCCGAAATCCAGGTATCTTTGCACCTTGTCATAGTTGATATATTCCATGAACTTCCTTTCCTGTTTCCATTTTTCAATCAATGCAGGGATGAAATAGATGCCGGGTTCCACTGTCAGCACAAAGCCCGTTTGCAGTTTTCGTCCCAGGCGCAGGGATGCCGTACCAAAAATATCCGAGCGCTTCACTTCATTATCGTAGCCGACATGGTCCTCGCCCAGGTCCTCCATGTCGTGCACATCAAGACCCATCATATGTCCGAGCCCGTGCGGCATAAACAGTGCATGGGCCCCTTGTTCCACGGCCTGTTTCACATCGCCCTTCATCAGCCCCAGCGCTTTCAATCCATCGGCAATCACCCCGGCGGCAAGCAAATGAATGCTTTTGAAGGTCTTCCCAGGCTGGATCGCCCGGATCGCTCTGAGCTGGGCGTCAAGCACGATCTCATACACCGCTTTTTGACGCTCATCGAAACGACCACTCACCGGCATGGTCCTTGTGTGATCAGTGGCATAATGCATGGCGGTTTCAGCGCCACCGTCCATCAAAAGCAAATGGCCTTCTTCCAGTTTATTGTTGTGGGAATGGTTATGCAATATTTCGCCATGGATGGACAAAATGAGAGGGAACGACAGCATACCGCCGCCTGATATGGCAATCCCTTCAACCACGCCGGCAATCTCGTGCTCATATACTCCGGGACTGGCCATCTTCATCGCCGTGGTGTGCATCAGCCAGGCTACGTCTATCGCCCTCTCTATTTCGGCAATTTCCTGAGGTTCCTTAATTGACCGCAGTGCCACAATGGCCCGGATCAACTCAACAGAAACCTTCGCAGGTTGCTCCTTAACCCCGACACCTAAAATATCTTCCAGCAAAAGTTTGTTTTCAGCCCGGTATGGTGGTAAGAAATGAATTTTCCGGCCTTGTTGTTTTGCCTTTTCAAGGATTTCGGCCAGCCCGGAAAATGGAGCGGTACGCTTCACCCCTACCCTTTCTGCGCACTCCGACAAAAGCGGCTGAGGCCCCATCCAGATAATATCATCCATTGTATGATCATCTCCGAACAGCATGTCCTCCCCACTGTCAATATCCATGACACCCGCGAGGCCCTGCTGATCAAGCCCGAAAAAATACAAAAAGTTACTGTCCTGCCGGAAACGATAGGTGTTGCTGCGATAGTTCATCGGCACATCCACATTGCCCGGGATGAGGACAATGCCGTCTTTGATGCTTTTCCTGAGCTGCTCCCTTCTATGTGCATAAGTGTCTTTGTCGAACATGGTTTTAGGTTTTAGTGGTTCTGATATCATTTGTGGTTCTATTACAGGTTTTTCTGACTGCTGATCTCTTGTTACCAATGTTGATGCGCCGCGAACCTTCTGATGCAGCCCGGATTCATCGTCCGGAGTCACTGCTATTGTCCCGGTCGGTTATTTCCTGCCTGGTACGGGACCCTGTGGCTTGTTGCATCTTACGGAAAAACATTCAAGACGCCTGTCTTTTGTCCAGGGTTCGCGGCTACGGTTATGGCCGGGTGTCCATTGATGCGACGGACCGTTTTGACACACCACCGATCAAAAATACAATTTTGGGCACACACATCCATAAAGAGTGGCCGGTATTTTTCTTTGATCTGACCATGGGACGGTCCATGCATCTGCTGACCGTTCATCCTAAATCTCTCCTGGCACCAAAGCAGCTTATTTAAACCCATTTCAAATAAATCGCTGGTTTGGAAATTATTAACAGAGTTGATACATTTGCTTGATTCCGATTCTTTTTTCTCTGTCTTTAAGAAACCATTAAGCCAACCCCATGAAGAAGTCCGTAATCAATCTATCATCGATCAGCCAGAAATATGTGATGGCCCTGGCAGGGATTTTCCTGATGCTCTTTCTGATCTTTCACCTGGCAACCAACCTTTTAATGCTTGCGGGTGATGGAGGCAAAGCCTTTGGCGCTGCTGTGGAGTTTCTTACCGGAAACCCTGCCATCAAGCTCATGGAATATGTGCTTTTTGCGGGTTTCCTCATCCACATATTGCTTGGGGTGCTGTTGGAGTGGCACAACTACAGGGCCCGTCCGGTAAAGTACCACAAATCCATGCGCAGCGAAACATCCACCTTTTCGCGTTTCATGATCCATACGGGGATCATCATTCTCATCTTCCTGATCATCCACTTTATGAATTTTTTCTTTGTAAGGCTGGGGTTGGTTGCCATACCCGAAGAGCCGGGAATAGTTGTCAGGGACGAGCATGATTTTTTCTCCATGGCCGTTATCTGGTTTAAAAACCCGTTGTATTCGGCAATATATATTGTCTCATTTGTGTTTCTGGCTTTTCATCTGAAGCATGCTTTTCAGTCTGCTTTTCAGTCGCTGGGTCTGAATCATACCAAATATACGCCGGCCATTAAAGTGATTGGCACCATTTACGCCATTGCCATCAGTGTTGGCTTTGCCATCATCCCCATTTATTTCTATTTTTTCTATGTTCCCTGATTTTGTCATCAAAAAAAATAAAGCGCCATGCAAAAGCTTGATTCAAAAATACCTGAAGGACCATTGGCTGAAAAGTGGAGCCGCTACAAAGCCAGGCTGCGGCTGGTGAGCCCTGCCAACAAGAAAAAGATCGAAATCATCGTTGTAGGCACCGGGTTGGCTGGTTCAGGGGCTGCCAGCGCACTGGGTGAGCTGGGTTACAATGTAAAGGTTTTCTGTTTCCAGGATTCTCCGCGCAGGGCACATTCTGTGGCTGCCCAGGGAGGTATCAATGCTGCCAAAAACTACCGTAACGACAACGATTCTGTTTACCGGTTGTTTCATGACATGGTGAAGGGGGGAGATTACCGGGCGCGGGAATCCAATGTTTACCGTGCTGCTGAAGTCAGCAATGATGTGATAGATCATTTCACCGCGTTGGGTGTACCTTTTGCCCGGGACTATGGCGGGTCGTTGGACACGCGTTCCTTTGGCGGGGTCCAGGTTTCCAGGACATTTTATGCCAAGGGGCAAACGGGGCAACAGTGCTTGTACGGAACCTATTCATCGCTCAACCGTCAGATTGCCAAAGGCACGGTGAAGATGTTTCCGCGCCGCGACATGCTGGATGTGGTGATCGTGGATGGGAAAGCAAGGGGTATCATCACCAGGAACCTGTTGACCGGAGAACTCGAACGGCATTCAGCACATGCCGTGGTGCTCGCCACGGGTGGATACGGAACAGTCTTTTATCTTTCAACCCTCGGCTTGGGCAGCAACGCTTCGGCGGCGTGGAGTGCTTACCGTAAAGGCGCCCTCTTTGCCAACCCCAGTTTTATCCAGATACACCCCACCAGCATCCCTGTGCTCAACGAGTACCAGTGCAAGCTGACGCTGATGTCGGAATCCCTGAGAAACGACGGCCGGGTTTGGGTACCAAAAGAGCAGGGCGACAAGCGCCATCCCACAGAGATCCCGGAAGAGGAGAGGGACTATTATCTTGAGAGAAGGTATCCCGCCTTCGGCAACCTTGTCCCTCGTGACGTGGCATCGCGTGCGGCAAAAGAACGTTGTGATGCCGGCTATGGTGTGGGCGACACGGGGCTGTCAGTTTACCTGGACTTCAAAGATGCCATTGAAAAACAAGGCAAAAAAGCCATCCGTGACAAGTACGGCAATCTCTTTGAGATGTATGAAAAGATCACTGGCATCAACCCCTATAACCAGCCAATGCGGATTTATCCGGCAGGCCATTATACCATGGGCGGCTTATGGGTAGATTACAACCTGATGACGACCATCCCCGGCCTGTACGCCATCGGGGAGAGCAACTTTTCCGACCATGGGGCCAACCGTCTGGGTGCCAGCTCACTGATGCAATGCTGCGGCGATGGTTACTTCATCCTCCCAAACACCATCAGCGCCTACCTGGCAGATGACATACGCACCGGCACCATCCCCACAGACAACTCCGCTTTTGAGGAAGCAGAGAAAGCTGTGGAAGACCGTATAAAACGGATCATGTCAGTTGGTGGCAAGGAGACAGCCTCTTCCTTCCATAAACGCCTGGGTAAGATCATGTGGGATCACTGCGGCATGCGGCGCGATGCCGAAGGACTCATGAAAGGGGTGGAAATGTTGAAGGAGCTGGAGGAAGAGTTCTGGGAGAACATATGCGTCCCGGGCAGCACAGACGATCTGAACCATGAACTGGAAAAAGCCCTTAAAGTGGCCGACTTCTTTGAGGTAGGCCGCCTCATGTGCGAAGATGCGCTGCAAAGAGAAGAGTCATGCGGCGCGCACTTCCGTGAAGAACACCAGACAGAAACAGGGGAGGCCAAACGCAACGACACCGACTTTGCCTATGTAGCTGCCTGGGAGTTTCAGGGAGCCAAAACTGAACCCAAGCTGCACAAGGAACCGTTACGGTTTAAATATGTCGAATTGAAGGAAAGGAGTTACAAATAAGCCTTTAACATATAGACAAAATGAATTTTATATTAAAGATCTGGCGGCAAAAAAATGCCCAAACCAAAGGTTCCTTCAAGACCTATCTATTAAAGGATGTGTCACCTGAGATGTCCTTCCTGGAAATGCTTGACTACCTTAACAAGCAAATTATCGGGAATGGCGGGGAACCGGTAACTTTCGAACACGACTGCCGTGAAGGCATTTGCGGCTCATGCGGCTTGTACATCAATGGCCGGCCCCATGGCCCCATGCGCAATACCACAACGTGCGAACTGCACATGCGCGAATTCAATGATGGGGACTCCATCGTCATCGAGCCATGGCGTGCCAGGGCCTTTCCGGTAATCAAAGACCTGGTGGTCGACAGGAGCTCCTTTGAACGGATCATGCATGCCGGGGGCTTTATCAGCGTCAATACCGGTAGCGCCCCGGAATCCAACAGCAACCCGGTAAGCAAAACGATAGCAGACAAGGCGTTTGATGCCGCAACATGCATCGGCTGCGGGGCATGCGTGGCAGCTTGTAAAAACTCATCGGCCATGCTCTATGCAGCGGCCAAAATCGCACAGTACGCAATGATTCCCCAAGGCAAGGTGGAGGCCAAAGAAAGGGTAGACAAAATGGTGAAACAAATGGATGCCGAAGGGTTCGGTTTCTGCTCCAACACCTACAGCTGCGAGTTTGACTGCCCAAAAGGGATCTCGGTCGACTTTATCGCCCTGATGAACAGGGAGTTCTTCTCATCAAAAGTGTGTAAACAAAAACAAACATAAACAGGCCGAGGGATTGCCGCCTGACATTCCGCATTTTTTTTTCACGTCCCGCCCGGTGATGGCAAACCATGCCGTGGCACTGGCATACCGTATCCGGTATTTCCCGGAAAGCACCGTTTTCCCCACCCTCACCCCTTCCTTTCACCAACAGTCAGCATATATGTAAAAAAAATAATTGAAAAATGTAGGATATACTAAAACATATTTATATATTTCTTACATTTGTAAAAAATAGAATTTAAACGAACTTAATTAGCAGCGTTATGGCAAATCCGAAACTTGATCCCAAAAAATTGGAAGAAGCTGCCAGCAAGCTCAGGGCGATCGCCCACCCAATGCGCATAGCCATCATCGGGCTGTTGGAAAAACAGGAACAAATGAACGTGACGCAGATCTATGAAGCCCTTAGAATTGAACAAGCTTCTGCATCACATCATTTGAACATTTTAAAAACAAAAGGGGTGCTGGATTCCCGCCGCAGCGGTAAAAACACATTCTATTTCCTGAAGCACGAGGCGCTCAGTCAGATGATCGATTGCCTCAACAGGTGCCACTGAGAAGTGACCCTGCAGAAAGCGGCAGGTGTTGGTTAATAAGCCACAGACAGAAAATAAATCATCGGTTCATTTAGAAAGGCAAGTGACCAAAAAAAATCTATATACGGAAGAAAACATGCAGGTCGCAAGGTTCTGCAAGGCACTTGCCCATCCCGCCAGAATTACCATCATCAAACTGCTGCTGACAAAGGATTCATGCGTTTGCGGAGAGTTCGTCAAAGAACTCCCTTTGGCCCAGTCAACCGTTTCGCAACATCTCAAAGAGCTTCAACAAGCCGGCCTCATACAGGGCAACATCACCCCGCCCCGTGTAAAATACTGCATCAACAAAGAAGCCTGGCAGTTGTTGCAGGACAGCCTGAAAAACCTCCTGAAGTAACCTGCTTTTTGTTGCAGGTGCACTGAGTTTTTGCGACATTATTTGTAACACCCTGCCGGGATGAATATTTCTCCCATCGTCAACCAGGACATACGGGTTATTGCCCATGTCGCCCAGCGGCACTTCCCTGACCCGGCTTTCATCGACAACTGATCACACCCCGCTACAATCCGCCAGCCGGCATGCGCCTGAGGGATCACTGAACCAGGAATTCCCTATGGACTGATTACACCGCAGGAAGCCATGGCAAACATCTTCCGAATGACGTTCGGCATTATTTTTTTCAATGGACAATGCCATGCAGTCCAATAAAATATTAATTTTACGATCATTTTGTTTGTTTAATTAAAATATATCGTATATTTGCGATAATTAAATAACCCCAAACTGCTTAACACATTTCCTTATGGTACGTAGAGTATTTTCCGTGGCAGCTTTTATGCTCCTGGCCGTTTTCATGGCCAATGCCGGTGACAATGACAAAAAGGGTCCGCAGTTGACATTTGAGAACGACAGGCATGATTATGGAACAGTATATGTTGACGATATGCCCGAAACCAAGCTGGACATTAAATTTACCAACACAGGTGATGAACCGCTGGTGTTGAGCCGTGTGCGCGCTTGCTGTGGTACCAGGGTAACCAGCTGGCCAAGGGAGCCCATCATGCCTGACGAGGAAGAGACCATCACGGTGGAATTCCGGCTTGCACCAAGGCCTCAACGGATCAGCAGGTCCGTGACCGTAAATTACAACAATGAGCAACAGCCTGTTGTAAGATACAGAATCACCGGACAAGTTGTTGAGCGCGAATAATTCAGTCAGCAAGGGCTGTGAAGCGAGGTCGTTTATTTAATTATTGAGCTGTACTTTGTGCGGTCAGGTGGCGGCCCTGCATCCATGGCAATCGATCATCTGCTCCTTTTGCCTGTAAAGAAGGTCTTCATTAAGTCAGCGGCAGCCTTTGCCTCGATCCCCTTTTTTACGGTGGTTTTGTGATGAAGCAAAGGTGCCCCGACCAGCGTAAACCCTCTTTTTTCATCATCAGCGCCATATACAAGTTTTCCGGCCTGTGCCCAGAAAAGGGCACCGGCACACATCGGGCAAGGCTCCAGCGTAACGTACAAAGTGCACTGATCAAGATATTTCCCGCCCAGGTGATTGGCTGCCGCGGTAATGGCCTGCATCTCGGCATGTGCAGTTACGTCATTCAAACGCTCGGTAAGGTTATGTGCCCGTGCAATGATACGGTCGCCACAAACGACCACCGCCCCTACCGGTACCTCACCAGCATCACGGGCTTTTTGAGCCTCCTTCAGGGCCTC
>SLCY01000080.1 GCA_007125585.1 Bacteroidales bacterium | reverse complement strand
GGGAGCACATTTGTCATATGGCCGGAGAACAAAAAATCACTTTCCCCGGCAATCCCCGAGAGATATTCAACCTCCAGCCGGTTGTTGTGGAACGCCATCATCCCATCAAAGTTACGATAGGGGAGCAGGTGGTTGTCATGGAGAATGAAGTCCACATCTTCAAAACGGACATGGCCCGACAGCTGTGCTGCCATGAGGTCTTCTTCGTCGAAGCGCATCCTTTCATTCATGCTCCCTGAAAAATCCACTTCCATGGTTATGGTTCCGTCTGCTTCGGTGACAGGCTCTATCTCTTGCCACTTCAGCAGGTCTTTTGCCGGGATGCCGGCCGTGAGCGTAAACGATATTTCCGGTTGCAGGAAGTTGTGGATGGAGGCGCTGCCGATGACCTGGCCATTGTGAAGCCGGGCGTCGACATGGTCTATCTGCACCCGGCTGGTTTGGGCCGACTGCCGTTGGCCGTTGTTATAGCTTCCCCTCACAACCGCTATCTTCAGCTCGTTGTCGCTCCCCGGGTGAAGCAGTCCGCCGTTTGTCAGCGTGAACGTGGATGATATCTCCGGTGTGCCCCCGTCGTTCAGGAAGCCCATGATGCTTGCATCGAAGTCGGCGGTGCCTTCCGGGCGGTAGGGGGTGAATGGTTTGCTCCACGGCTCCGGCAGGTCGGCCAGCAACTGTTGGGGGTCGATACGGCGGCCGCTGACAGTTGTTTCAGCCCAGAGGCCATCCTCCCGGGAGGCAAACAAGCCGTCGATCAAAAAGTGATGGTTGTTCCATGTGAGTTCGCTTTCATGGAATCTCAACACTTGTTCTCCTGACAGCGTCATCAAGAGGTCCAGCTCCAGGGACTTATTGGCCGGAATGGTGGTGTTGCCTAATTGCAGGGTGTTGGCATGCATCTTTCCCTTTGCCGATGCTGCCAGGGGGCCTGACCCGGATCGCATGCGCAGCAAGAGGTTCTGAATGTCCATCGAAACGTGGTGGCCATCGCCGTGGTGGGTAAAGTGAAAGGCAAGGCGGTTGAGGTGCACGCTCTGGATGTCAAAGCGAAAACCTGTCCCATTGGTTGCCGGGGCTTGGTCCCAGAAAAGGTAGTTCGGCGTTCCCCCTTCGCTGATGGCCGGGCTGAAGTGTCCGTCAGACAGCGAGATGCGCTTTACTGTAATCTCTTTGCGGAGGATGTCGTACAGGTCAAATTCGAGGTGGATGGATCTGGCGCTCAGCAGGACCTCTTTGTCAGTGGCTTCTCCTGTTTCCAGGATGGCCACGTCGTGAAAACGCAGAGATGCCATGGGGAAGCTGCGGAGCAGGCTTAGCTGGATGTTGTCGACGGTGATCTCCGTGCGCAGGCGCCTGTTGATGTCTTCCAGGAAAAGATCTTTCACCCTGTCGCGGTATATCCAGCCCAGCGCGCTTAGGACCATCACGGATGCCAGCATGAAAATGAGCCCGCTGATGGATGCCAGCCGGATGAACTGCCAGAGCATTTCTCTTGTGGGAGGTTGTTGATGGGTCATCAGTAATCAGGCGAAAATTTTCAGGTATGTTATTTCCTTTTCTGATAGCTGGCGCCATTTGCCGCGGGGCAGGTCCTTTTTTGTCAGTCCGGCGAACATTACCCGGTCAAGCTTTACAACCTTGTAGCCGAGTTGTTCAAACATGCGCCGCACGACCCTGTTCTGGCCTGAGTGCAGTTCAATGCCCACCTCTTTTTTGTTATTGGGATTGGCATATTCAATACGGTCGGGGAGCACTTTTTCCCCGTCCAGGCTGATGCCTTGCGCGATGCGCAGCATGTCGCCTGCTTTCAGGGATTTGTCGAGGTGCACGTGATAGAGCTTTTTTATCCCGTGCGAAGGGTGGGTTAGTTTTTTTGTCAGCACCCCGTCATTCGTCAGCAGCAGCAGGCCGGTGGTATTCCTGTCGAGCCGTCCTACAGGATACAGGCGTTCACTGAAGGCGTTCGCCAGAATATGGAGCACGGTATTTCGTTTCCGGGGATCATCAACGGTGGTGATGCAGTCTTTGGGTTTGTTGAGCAGGACATAGATTTTTTTCTCGTTCACCAGCTTTTGATCCCCGTAAAAGACCTTATCGGTGGGCATCACTTTTGTGCCCAGCTCTGTGACGACGGTCCCGTTCACTTTGATGGCGCCATTTTGTATCAGCATATCGGCTTCACGCCGGGAACAGACGCCTGCATTGGCAATGAACTTGTTGAGACGGATGCGTGGGTCCGCTGCTTTGTCTTTATTGAAGCGTTTTTGCCGGGGCCCGGACCTTTGTTTGGGGCTTCCGGAAGGGGTTCTCTTACTTCTTTTCATGATTACGGGTTTGTCTGGGCTTGATGATGGCGTTGGTCTATGCCAAAAAAGGCGCTGTCGCGCCTTGTTATAACGTTTATGGAGGTGGTTTTATTCCGTTATGGCATCCAATCTGTCAAAAACGCCATTTACCCTGGTCAGCAATTCACCGTAGAGCGACCTGTAATGGTTCCTTATGGCTTTCCCCGTCTTTTCTTCTATGTTTGGGTTGTTCACCCTGTTCAGCATATCTTCCCTGAAATCCAGCATCTCCCGGATCAGTTTGTCCATCTCCTCCTGCGTCTTTTGGTCATTTAACGTCTGACGCATCATACATGTGCCAATCACTTCATCAACAAGGTAGTTGATGTCTTTTTTCAGATCTCTCTTGCTCGCCATCTCTTTATTTGTTAATTAGGTAATACATTATGCAATCATTGAAAGTCGAAGATCTCCACTTCGAAAACAAGCACGGCATTTCTGGGGATGGTGTAGGTGCCCCTTTCGCCATAGCCGAGGCCTGACGGGACCAGGATAATCCCTTTTCCCCCGCGCCTGAACTCAAGGATCCCCATGCTGAAGCCCCTGACAACAAACCTTAAATCCATGTTCTCGGCGTACTGGCTGTCGAACACGGTGCCGTCCAAAAGGGATCCCACATAAAACAAGCTGATTTTGCTTTCCTCGTTGGGGTAGGGTCCGGAGCCTTCCACTTCCTTCACGATAAAAACCCCTGAATCAAGCTCTGTGGCTTCAAGGCCATGCTCTTCGATGTAGGCGAGGATCTTTAGCCGGTCTTTTTCGGCCCGTTCCTCATGCGGGTCTTTCCCGCAGGAGAGAAATACCAGCAGAAAAGGCAGCAGCCAGAAAAATAACCGGGTCTTTCCTGCACTGGTCATGGTCATCTGTTTTAATGAAAACGTTCTTTTCGGAATACAAAAGTAATATAAATATGGTTTGTCCGTAAAAGTTTTTGTTTCATTTGCAGGATGCCTGCATGTCTGAATGCTCTGTAATTAAGTTGTATACAACAATCAGTCCACGTTATCGTGCAGGAACGAATTGTTTGACTTGATCTGCGTTTGTTTGTCTTCTGACTCTTTGAGGGTAAAACGGGAGATTTGTGTTTCGTTGCTTGCCGGCACGGGGCTCAGGTTCACTTTCCTTCTGATAAAGGCGGGTTGGTTTTCCAGGTCTGCCAGGCCTTCGGGGGTCTTCATCTGAATGCTGAGGTGTTTCAGGCGTTCCTCCCTTTCTTTGATGCGCAGCTGCAGGTCTTTTTCTGACAGATTGCTGTCGCTGTCATGGGTCTCGCTTGTGTTTGTCATGGTTTTGCGCTTGGCGAGGTTCTGTCTGAAGGCCTCCATCTTGTCGTCGATGAGTGTCCTGGAAGGGAGCTCATGGCTTTTTTCGCTGGGTTGTCTCTCTTTTTCCTTGCCGGGCTTTGTTTTTAGTGTCATTTCCCCTGTTTCTTTTTCTTCGGTGGCAAAAGGGCCTTCCCATTCGATGGTGTGCTGTTTGTTTTCCTTTTCATCTTTTTCAAGCGGCATGACCTTTTTCTTTGGCTGTTTTTCTTCGCCGTCATAAAGCTTGTCGTTGGTTCCGAAGCCCGTAGCCACCAGGGTGACGCTGATCTTTTTGTCCAGCGACTCGTCCTTGCCGAGTCCCCAGATGATCTCTGCCGATGACCCTGCTTCATCCTGGATATAATCGGTAATTTCGGTGATCTCATCCATGAGCACCTCTTCTTTCCCGCTGGTGATGTTCAGCAGGATGTTTTTGGCCCCGTTGATCTGGTTGTCGTTGAGCAGCGGGGATGAGAGTGCTGTTTCCACGGCCTTGACGGACCTGTTTTCCCCTTCCGCACTGCCGCTGCCCATGATGGCCACCCCGCTGCCCGACATTACCGTGCGAACATCGGCGAAGTCGACGTTGATGTTTCCCGTAAGGGTGATGATCTCTGCGATCCCTTTGGCTCCTGTGGTAAGGACGTTATCGGCCCTGGCAAAGGCTTCTGTCACGGAGAGGTTGCCGTAGAGCTCACGCAGCCTGTCGTTGCAGATGATCAACAGGGTGTCGACCCCTTCCGACAGCGCCCTGATCCCTTCTTCGGCCTGTTGCCGCCGTTTCCTGCCTTCAAAAGAGAAGGGGATGGTGACAATGGCCACTGTCAGTATGCCCATCTCTTTCGATGCCTTGGCGATGACGGGGGTGGCTCCCGTGCCGGTGCCACCACCCATGCCGGCGGTGATGAACAGCATCTTGGTGTTGCTGCCCAATGTCTCTTTGATGCGGTCAAGGTCCTCCAGCGCGGCATTGCGCCCCACTTCAGGGATGCTGCCCGCACCCCTGCCCTCGGTTAAACTAGCACCCAGTTGTATCTTGCTGGGGACAGGGCTCTTTTCCAACGCCTGGGCATCGGTGTTGCAAACGAAAAAGTCAACACCCTCTATTCCCTGGCGAAACATGTGGTTTACCGCATTGCTGCCTCCTCCGCCAACACCGATCACTTTGATGATGGAACTTTGATTCTTTGGCAGGTCGAATTTGATAATGTCTGTGGTCATAACTTTATGGTGTTACAGTTAAATATTTTGTTGGATATATCTTTTTTTGCCTGGCATAATTCATTCTTCGCTGTCTTTTTCGAAAAACTCTTTCCCTTTCGAAAAGATCCTGTCGAAAAAGGTATCTTTTTGCGGTCTTTTTTTGCCGGGAGCTTTGCTTTTTTGTTTCTTCTGGTATTCGCTTTTCTGGAAGCCTTTGATCACCAGTCCGACACCTGTTGCGTGCATGGGGCTGCCCATTTCGCCCGACAATGATTTGGCCAGGTGTTCGTTGGGATATCCGATGCGTGTGTCCATGCCGGTGATGAACTCTGTAAGCTGTGCCGCGTGCTTCAGCTGGCTGCCTCCGCCGGTGAGCACGATGCCGGCGATCAGCTTTTTCTCGAAACCGGAAGCTTTTATCTCATAGTAAACATGTTCTATGATCTCTTCCATGCGCGCCTGGATGATGTGGGCCAGGTTCTTCAGTGAGATCTCCTTGGGCTCCCGGCCTTTGAGTCCGGGTATGGAGACGATCTCCTCGTCCTTGTTTTCGCTGGCGAGCGCCGAACCAAAGCTTATCTTCAGGGCTTCTGCCTGGTTGCGGATAATGGAACACCCTTCTTTGATGTCTTCGGTGATGGCATTTCCACCCAGCGGGATCACCGCGGTGTGGCGGATGATCTCATCCTGGAAAATGGCCATGTCGGTGGTGCCCCCGCCAACGTCAACCAGCACCACACCGGCCTCTTTCTCCTGCTCGCTGAGCACAGCCTCCGAAGAGGCCAGCGGCTCCAGTATCATGTCGGAGATCTCCAGCCCGGCCTTCGACACGCACTTGTTGATATTTTTTGCCGCCGCCACCTTGCATGTGATGATGTGGAAGTTGGCTTCCAGGCAGTTGCCCGACATGCCGATGGGCTCGCGGATACCTTGTTGCCCGTCAACGATATACTCCTGCGGGATCACATGGATGATCTCTTCCCCCGGCGGCAACGCCAGCTTGTACATGTTCTCGATGAGGTTGTCAATGTCGTTGCCCGATATTTCCTCGTCAAGGGCATTGCGCATGATGTTGCCGCGATGCTGCAAGCTGCGGATGTGCTGGCCTGCAATGCCTACATTGGCAACCATGATCTCTACGCCCGAACTGTTGCTGGCTTCCGATACGGCATGCTCGATTGAATTGACAGTGTGCTGTATGTTCTCCACCACACCGCGGTTTACGCCCAGCGAATCCGCACGCCCCAAGCCCAGTATCTCAACCTTGCCGTACTCATTCTTGCGACCCACAATGCAGGCGATCTTCGTTGACCCGATATCCAGCCCTACAATGATTTCAGATGATGCCATAATGGTAAACTCTTTGGTATTGTTTAATTGATGTTTTGTTGCAACAGGTTATATGTTTCTATCGTGTTTGTGCCCGGGGGGAGGGTTTGGTTCAAAAAAACCCGGTCCCCGGCAGATTTAACGGTTCAACATTTTTTCTTCCTGTATTTTCACAGAATGGTGTTTGCCTCTGTTTAACGTTATCTGGAACATATCACCTGTTGTTTGAATTCTACATTCACCCTGTTGTAATGGTACCAGCCTGTGCGGGACAAGCCGTTGGCATAGAACTTCCTCAGCTTGCCGAACTTCTTCTCTATGTTGGTGGCTTCACCAAATTCGATGATGTGCACCCCGTTTTTTGGTGTCAGCTCAAACTTGCCGTTTGGCAGCACCACGATATGGTCAATAAAGGCATTCCAGAAATCATCACCGGCAATAAATGTTGCCAGCCGAACCAGGTCGTACAGTGTTTCCGTTCCCGGACTTGCCTCTTTGGTTTCTTTTGATGGCAACACATTGAAACCCGGTGAATAATCGGTGGTGATCCTTCCCGTTGCCAGCATTACCCTGGCGGTATATTCATCAGAAAGGGGAAACATGGTCCCCTGTGTATCGATGTAATAGCTTTGGTTGTTGCTGTTGATGATCCGCAGCAGGGGGTCGCGCAGGGTAGCTTCGGCCTTTAGTTCGCCGTTAATGGTTCGATAAATACTGGCTTTGTCAACATAAGGTATGTTGTTGACGATGCCATGGAGTTTGCCCAGCAGTTCCGGTCCCACAACCTTGCCTTCCAGTGTGTCGAGTTTTCCGGTGGCCAGCTGTCTGATGTTTTCAGCGCGGATAAAATGATTGCCGCTGCGGCTGATCACCTCTATTTCGAAACGGTGACAGGGCGTTTGCAGGTTGTTGCTGGCGGCAAAGCCCAGCAACACCGCCAGCCCTGCAGCCAGTGCAAGGGACAGGAGTATGTATAGGAGTTTTTTTATCATTTCAGTGCTTTGTCCTTTAGCAGTTGTGTTATGGGTTCAGCCATCCTGTCGATGTCTCCTGCCCCCATGCTGAGGAGGACTTCTGTTTCTTTGGCCTGCAAAACATCGAGCAGCTCTTCGCGGCGACAGGTCATGGCCTGTGTATTCTTTATCATGTCCAGTATCATCGTTGCGTCAACGCCTTCGATCGGTTCTTCCCTTGCGGGATAGATGTCGAGAAGAATAAGTTCATCGAGTTGCGAGAGGCTTTCGGCGAACTGTCCTGCCAGGTCTTTGGTCCTTGAGAATAGGTGTGGCTGGAAGATCCCGGTGACCTTTTTGCCGGGCCACATCTCTTTGGCCGAGGCGATACATGCCCTGATCTCTTCGGGGTGATGTGCGTAGTCGTCGACATAGACGGCATCCTCTGTTTGCAGGCATATCTCGAACCTGCGCCTGACGCCCAGGAAGCTGTTCAGGGCACTTTTGATCTTTTCCGGGCGGATGCCGGCCTGGTGTGCCATGGCGGCTGCCGCCAGTGCGTTTTCCAGGTTGTGCCGGCCGGGATGCCCGGGAGCCAGGTCGTCAATATGGAGCATGCCCCTGATGTTGGCATGGTAGCGTCCCCGGCAGACACTGACGGCGTGCAGGAAATAATCGGCAGGCCCGTCGGGATGATAGGTATATTGATCACCTGAAAAGCCTATCCTGGCTGCAGTATTTGTCCTGGCCACCAGTGTCCCGCCCGGGAGCAGGCGTTTGGCAAACAGGGCAAAGGATTCTGCCAGGGCCTTTCTGCTTTTGTACACGTCAAGGTGGTCTGCGTCGATGGCACTGATGAGTGCCAAACGGGGTGAAAGGTGCAGGAACGAACGGTCGTATTCGTCAGCTTCTGCCACCAGCCACCGGGGATCGGGGTCGCCGATGTAGTTGGTGTTGTAATTGGTGCTTATCCCTCCCAGGAATGCCATGCATGGGACCTTTGCCGTTTTCAGGATGTGTGTGAGCATGGCGCAGACTGTTGTTTTCCCGTGGGTCCCTGCCACCGCGATGGTGGGGGTGCTTTTCGAAAGCATCCCCAGCACTTCGGCCCGCTTCCTGATCGGGATACTGTGTGCGGCAAAATGACGACAGAGCCTTGTGGTGACTGGTACGGCCGGGGTGCGTATCACGAGTCCGGGCATCACCGGCAGTGCCCCGGGGTCATCCGAGTGGCTCACACTGATGCCTTCCGCCTGCAAAGCCTGTGTCAGCTTCGATGGTGTCTTGTCGTAACCACTTACGCTGACCCCGCGGGCATGGAAATACCGCGCAAGGGCACTCATGCCGATACCCCCGATCCCGAGGAAGTAGATGTGCGTTATGTGGTCGATCTGTTTCATCTTTTATGTTGCCGGCTCCTTTGCAGTTTTTTTTACATTGAAAGTTAGTCCCTCATTCATTACTGGCCATGCCCAGTGCAACGCCGGCGATCATGTCTGCTGCATCGGGGTGGGACATGCCGGCCATCTTTTCTTTCATCCGGTGTTTTTTTTCTTCGTCAAAGATCAGTGATGTCACTTCTTCCCCCAGTCGTTCTTTTGCTTCTTTGTCGGGCAACAGGATCGCTGCCTGGTGGTTAACCAGTGCCATGGCATTTTTTGTCTGGTGATCTTCAGCCACATTGGGCGACGGGATAAAGATGGCAGGGACACGCACCGTGCATATCTCCGACACGGCGATCGCTCCTGCACGGCTTACCACCAGGTCGGCTACAGCATATGCATAGTCCATCCTGTCGATGAACGGACTCACGCTCACCTGGCGCCCGGGCAGGGCTGCTGTGTGATTCAGGGCTTCCTGGTAATGGCCTTTCCCCGTTTGCCAGATCAGCTGTATCCCTTTTTCGGCAAACAGGCCCAGGTGGGCTTGCACGCTTTCGTTGATCGTCCGGGCGCCCAGGCTGCCGCCCATAACCAGCAATACGTGCTTGCCGCGAGAGAGGCCGAAATATTGAAAGGCTTGGTCCTGCTTGCCTTCAGTGAACACCACATCTTGTCTCACCGGGTTTCCGGTGACATAGATCTTTTCTTTTTTAAAATATTTATCCATCCCCTCATAGGCAACGCAGATCTTGCCTGCCTTCTTCGCCAGCATCCTGTTTGTAAGTCCCGGGAAGGAGTTTTGCTCCTGTATCAGCACGGGAACATTTTGCCGGGCGGCAACCCACAAAACAGGGCCGCTGGCATAGCCACCCACGCCAATGACGATATCGGGTTTAAACCGTTTTACGATGGCTTTTGCGCCGAACAGGCTTTTTATGATCTTCCAGGGCAGCAGAAGGTTTTTCCAGCTGAAGCGCCGGTGTAGCCCTGCTATATCGAGTCCGATGATATGGAAGCCCGCTTTTGGCACTTTCTGCATCTCCATCCGTCCCCTGGCACCCACGAAGAGGATCTGGGCATTGTATGCCTTTTTCCTGAGGGCCATGGCGATGGCGATGGCCGGGAAAACATGACCTCCCGTACCGCCACCTGCGATGATGGCCCTGAGGGGATTGCCTTTCTGTATGCGGTTTTCCATTTTCAGCTGTTTGCTTTATTGTGATCGGTGTTGCCGTTTTGGGTTGTTGCTTGCCACTGGTTCGTCGTTTCTTCCTGTTCAACGGCGCGGCTCACGCTCAATATGATGCCGATGGCCAGGCTGGTGAACCACAGGGAGGTCCCTCCCATGCTCACGAGCGGCAGGGGTTGTCCGGTAACAGGCAACAGGTTCACTGCCACGGCCATGTTGATCAGGGCCTGGAACACCAGGCTGAAGCTCAGTCCTGCTGCCAGCAGCGCCCCGAATGTGCCGGGGCTCTTGTGGGCGATCCTTATCCCGCGGTAGAGCAATATCAGGTAGAGCAGCAGCACCACGAAGCCGCCTGCGAGGCCGTACTCTTCTATGATAATGGCATAGATGAAGTCGGAATAGGCTTGTGGCAGGAAGTTGCGCTGGGTGGAGTTCCCCGGCAGTTTCCCGGCGAGCCCCCCGGTGGCGATGGCAATCTTTGCCTGGTCGGCCTGGTAGGTGTCCCTGTCTTCGGTGCTGATGAATGTGGTGACCCTGTTTTGCCAGGTGTGGACCCTCCCGCTATCGGGCATTGCCAACAATATGGCGATAAAGATGGCTACGCCCGCCATGCCTGTCCCGGTCAGTGCCATGATATGGCGGACCCTTGCCCTGCCAATGAACAGAAGCACCATGCAGGTAATGAACAACATGGCTGCCGTTGAGAAGTTTGCCGGCAGGATAAGGGCACATATCAGCAGCACAGGCAGGACCATTGGTAAAAAGGACTGATGCAGATCCTTGATCATTTCTTGTTTCCGTGTCAGCACCCTCGCCAGGTACATGATCAGCGCCAGCTTCGCAAAATCGGAGCTTTGAAAGCTGAGGTTAATGATGGGCAGGGTGATCCAGCGTTGTGCTTCATGAATGGTTGTTCCCCTGATGAGTGTGAATATCAGGAGGGGGACGGCTATGAACAATGCCAGTTGCGAGATGCGCGAATAATAGGTGTACCTTATATTGTGCGCTACATACATCAATGCCAGGCCAAAGGCGGTGATGATCATGTGTTTGACAAGGTAGTATTCGGTATTGCCAGCCCTGAAACGGTAGGCCAGTGTGCCTGTCGAACTGTACACTGCCAGTATGGAGACAATATAAAGAAAGATCACCACCAGCCAGATGGTTCGGTCGCCCTTTAGTTTTTTCAGCATTGGTTGCATGGTCGATTATTTCTTCACTGCTTTGATCGCTTTTTTCCCGGTGGCCGACACTTTGGCTGTCCGGTACGGGGGCACCAGCATGTTGTCTTACAACTCATAAACTGCTTTTTTAAACCGGTTGCCCCGGTCAACATAATCTTTGAACAAGTCGAAGCTTGCGCAGGCAGGTGACAGCAGCACCACATCGCCGGGTGTCCCGGCAAAATAGGCGATATTCACTGCCTCGTTGATATTACTGACTGTATAGATGGAGGCGACATGTTTCCGGAAGCCATTCAGCAGGTTGCTGTTGTTGGCGCCCAGGCAGACCAGTGCTTTGACCTTCTTGCGGGCCAGGCTGGCAAGGATGGAATAATCGTTGCCGTTGTCCTGTCCGCCTGCGATCCATATCACCGGCCTGTGCATTGACTCCAGGGCATACCATGTGGCGTTCACGTTGGTGGCCTTGCTGTCGTTAATGAACTGAATGCCCCGGATGGTGGCCACTTCTTCCAGGCGGTGGGCCAGGTTGGGAAACTTGCCCAGGCTCTCCTTGATGCTTTCTTTGCGCACGTGGATCAGCCGGGAGGCTATGGGTTCAGCCATGCCGCTGTAGATGTTCTGGTTCTTTGCCAGGGTCTTTTCCATCATATCCATACTATTATGGTGTTTGGTGTTTTGTCTGCGTCAATAAACGTTTTTTAAGCACGGGGTGACCCGTTCGTATTTGTTGGTGTTTTACTTTGTATCATCATCTCAGCTTCAAGGTGATCACTGAAAAAACGGCCAGGATGATGCCGACGATAAAGAACCGTTGTACGATCTTTGCTTCGTGATACCCTTTCATCTGATAGTGGTGATGCAGGGGTGCCATCAGGAAGATTCGCCGTCCTTTGCCGAAACGTTTTTTTGTTATTTTGAACCAGGTGACCTGTATGATCACCGACAGGCTTTCCATAAAGAATATCCCGCACAGTATGGGTATGAGCAACTCTTTCCTGATCATGATGGCGAACACGGCGATGATGCCGCCCAGCGAGAGGCTTCCGGTGTCGCCCATAAACACCTGTGCCGGGTAGGAGTTATACCAGAGAAACCCGATGCATGCTCCGACAAACGCTGCGATAAAGATCACCAGCTCGCCGGTGTGGGGTATATACATGATGTTTAGGTAGTCGGCAAAGAGCACGTTGCCCGACACATAAGCCAGCACGCCCAGGGTTACGCCAATGATGGCCGATGTCCCCGTTGCAAGTCCGTCGAGGCCGTCTGTGATGTTGGCCCCGTTTGATACCGCTGCAATGATCAGGATGACGATCGGGATGAAGATCAGGAACGCCCACCTTTCATATCCCGGGCCCAGGAACGCCAGCAAGACCGAATAGTCGAACTCATTGTCCTTGAAGAACGGGATGGTGGTTTTTGTTGATTTTTCTGACGCCATCGGGAAGGGGGAATCTGCCTGGACAATGCCATCCACCTCAAGGATCTCTTCGGCGGTGACATACTCAAGTGGTGTATCGATCTTTTCCCTGATCACGACCCCTTCGTGGAAATACAGGGTGGCGCCGATGACGACACCCAGGGTGATCTGGCCCATGATCTTGAACTTCCCGTGCAGGCCATGTTTGTCCTTGCGGAACACCTTGATATAGTCATCTATGAAGCCAATGCTTCCCAGCCATATTGTCGACACCAGCATGAGTATAATGTATATGTTGTCGAGCCTGGCAAAAAGGAGTGTTGGGACGACGATGGCTGCGATCATGATAAGCCCTCCCATGGTGGGTGTGCCGTGTTTGCTGATCTGCCCTTCCAGGCCGAGGTCCCTGACAGGCTCTCCCACCTGTTTGCTTTGCAGAAAGTTGATGATCCGCTTGCCTGATATCATGGTGATGAACAGGGAAAAAATGACCGCCATGCCTGCCCGGAAGGAGATGTATTGAAACACTCCCGTGCCGGGGATATCATAATTCTGATCCAGAAACTCGAACAGGTTGTACAGCATATCTTATGGTTCTTCCGTTGTACTCAGCAGTTTTTGTTGTTTCATCATTTGTTCGTCGCGATCAGCCCGTGGGGTTTGTTCACCGGGCACTTACCTGTTTAACAGTTTCTGCAGGATCGCCTTGTCGTCGAACGGATATTTCACCCCTTTGATCTCCTGGTATTTTTCATGTCCCTTGCCTGCCACCAATATGATATCTCCTTCGGAGGCCATTACGCAGGCGACATTGATGGCTTCTTGCCTGTTTGTTATTTTGATGGCTTTGGGTTTCAGGCCCGGGTTAAGTTGCAGGCCCTGCATCATTTCTTCGATGATGGTTTCAGGGTCTTCGTGGCGCGGGTTGTCGCTGGTAAAGATGACCTTGTCGCTGTGGCTGGCTGCCACGGCTGCCATCGGGCCCCTTTTGGATCTGTCTCTGTTGCCCCCGCACCCGATCACCGTGATGAGTTTCTCATTGCCTGTTCTGACCTCCTTGATGGTTTCCAGCACATTTTTTAATGCATCGGGGGTATGGGCATAGTCTACAATACCGATCACTTTGTTATCCCCGATGAAGAAATCGAACCGCCCTTTTGGCGGGGCGCAGTTACTGATTGCGCTGAGCAGGCTGTCGGCCGGTTTGTCCAGGATACGTCCCACGCCATACACTGCCATGATGTTGTAGGCATTGAATGTCCCGGTAAGCTTGCACCACACATCTCTTTTGTCGATTTGCAGGTGCAGGCCGTTGAGGCTTTTTTCGAGCAGCTTGCCCTTAAAGTCGGCCATGGCTCTCAGGCTGTATGTCCAGATCTTCCCTTTGGTGTTTTGGGTCACGATCATTCCGTTCTTGTCGTCCAGGTTTGTCAGGGCAAAGCTTTTCGTTTCGAGTTTATTGAAAAGCAGTTGTTTGCTTTTCAGATATTCTCTGAAGTTTTTATGGTAATCGAGATGGTCGTGTGTCAGGTTGGTAAAGACTGCGCCAGCGAAATGCAGTGCTTCAACGCGTGCCTGTGCAAGGGCGTGGGAGCTGACCTCAATGAAGGCATGCGTGCATTTGGCTGCGGCCATGTCTGCTAATAGCTGATTGATGGTCAGGGGGTCGGGTGTGGTATATTCTGTCGGCACTTCCCTGCCGGCAACGACATTGCTGATGGTGGAAATCATTCCGCAGCGGTTACCCAGCTTGCTGAACACTTCGTGCAGCATCCGCACCACTGTTGTTTTTCCGTTGGTGCCGGTAACACCTATCAGTTTGAGCCTGCGTGACGGGTGGTCAAAAAAGTTGGCAGCGACGGTTCCGAGTGCCTTCCTGGTGTCGCGCACCCTGACATAGGTGACCTCATCGTTCAGTGATCCGGGCAACGTTTCACAAAGGATGGCTTTTGCGCCCAGCGATATGGCCTGGTCGATATGCAGGTGGCCATCGTTTGTGAGCCCCCTGATGGCGACAAACAGTGATCCCTCTGTTGCTTTCCGCGAGTCCGACACCACTGTTGCGATCTCCCTGTGGGTTGTCCCGGAGGTCTCAGTGATCCCTGTTTTGTAGATCAGGTCGGCCAATGATTTATTTTCACGGTTCATTTGCATGCAATGTTGTAACACAAGCCATGGGATGCTTGTCGTGCTGATCGTGGCGTTTTGTTGGGTGAACACCCGTTCATTATCCTTTTTGTTTTATGACAGTTCGATATAGATGACATTTCCGGGTTGTATCCTTGTGCCGGGCCTCATGCTTTGTCTTCTGACGGTCCCCCTGCCGGTGAAACGGACCCTCAGTCCGGCATTTTCCAGCACGTACATGGCATCTTTGAGTCCCATGCCCACCACTTCGGGCACCAGGTTTTCCACAAAGGTCCTTTCGCTGAATTCGATACTGTCGGCGACCACCGAGGCCCGTCCCCAGGGGGTGCCGGCTTCTGTTCTGACGGGCGCGTTGAATTCTGCGTAGATGGTGCGCACATCGTCGAGGCGGGCATTCCTGAATCCCGGCAGGGAGGCCATTGCCGGCTCATGGGTATATGTCGCGGGCACGAACAGCTGTGCAGCGAAAATCTTGTCTGCAATATTTCTGAACACCGGGGCTGCCACCTGGCTCCCGGTGACGATCCATCCTTTTGGGTTGTATATTAGCACAATGCAGCTATATACTGGGTTGTCGGCCGGGAAGTAACCTACAAAAGATGCCTGGTAATTTGTCCCTGACGCTGTCCTGTACCCCCCTGATTTTTGTGCCACCAGGGCGGTGCCTGTCTTGCCTGCAATGGGGTAGGCGTCGGTGCGGATGTTTCTTGCCGTCCCGTTCTCCACCACTCCTGACAGCATTTGGCGGGCTTGTTCGATGGTGGCGGTACTGGCGATGGAACGGTTCAGCACCTGTGGTGAAAACCGTTGCATGGTGCGTCCGGACTGCCTGACTTCACTGACGAACATGGGCTTCATCATCCTGCCGTTGTTGGCCACGGCATTATAGAAAGTGAGTGTTTGCATCGGGGTGAGTGACACTTCATAGCCGATGGACATCCATGGCAATGACAGCTGCGACCAACCGGGGTCGCCCACATCCCTTATCAAAGGCTGCCCTTCTCCTGCGATCTCTATATCGAGGGGTTTGTGCAGGTGCATGCTTTTGAGGCGGTCGACAAAGCGTTGCGGGTTGCTTTTGTAGGCTTCGTAAATGACCTGCGACACGCCAACGTTGGAAGACAGTTCAAGGGCTTCCTTTACAGTAATGATCCCGTGCCCTTCATCGTTGGCATCTTTCATGGTGCGGCCATAGTAGGAGATCTTCCCGTCGCCGGTGTCGGTATATTCGTCCAGGCTGACCAGCCGGTCTTCGAGTGCAGCCATCAGCACTGGCAGTTTAAAGGTAGAGCCGGGCTCTGTGCTCTGGCCGATGGCAAAGTTGTATGTTTCCTCGTAAGTGTTGGTCTTGTCGTTCAGCGACAGGTTGGCAATGGCCTTCACCTTTCCTGTGGCCACTTCCATAACCACTGCTGTACCGTAGTCGGCTCTGAAACGCTGTAACTGGCTGAGCAAGGCTTTTTCTGTGATATCCTGCAGCCTGACGTTGATGGTGGTGATAAGGTCCATTCCGTTTTTGGGGTGAATCTCGTTCTGGTCGTTGATGGGTTTCCAGTCGCCGCCGCTGATCCGCTGCATGAGGCGTTTGCCCTGAATCCCTTCGAGGTATTCGCGGTAGGCCCCTTCAAGTCCCACATATATCCCTTCGCGTTCGTACCCGATGGTGCGGGCTGCAAGTGTTTTGTAGGGCATCTCGCGGCGGGTCTGTTCGATGACAATGAGGCCCCCGCCAAATCTTCCCAGGCGCAACAGGGGAAATGTTCGAAGCCTGGCAAGCTGGTCCCAGCTGACGTGTCTTTTGACAAGATAATAGCGTTCCTCATTTTGGCGGGCCCTGACCAGGTTGGAGCGATAACGGGCCGCACTGCGGTCGCCGAAAAGCCGAGCGAGTTGCAAGGCAAGGGAGTCTATCTCCCTGTAGAACAGATCATCGGGGGTTACCTTCGGACTCAGGTCCATCCGTATCTCATATATGGGGATGCTGGTGGCAAGAAGGCTGCCGTCGTCGGCGCAAATGTCACCCCTGGCCGCGTCAATGCGCTGGTAGCGTATTGTGGCTGTGCGTGACTGTTCCTTCCAGTATTCGCCTTCAACAATTTGAATGTAGGTGACTTTTCCTACGATAAGCAACCCCAAAAGGGCCATCAAAAAGTAGATCAGGCGCATCCTCCATAATATGTTGCTTTTCTGTTCCACTGATTGGTGTTTATCTGTTCTGTCCAAACAGGCTTCTGGCAAAGCCTTTGTTTTCCTTTTGTTCTTTTACCATTACCGGGGGTTCCGTCGGCTCAATAAAGCCCCGGTCCTTGAGGCGGCGGGCCAGCCCCGATTGTTTTGTCAGGTACATATGTTCTGATTTTGTTTGAATGTAACGGATTCGCAGCGCCGTCATCTCCCGCCTGAGCTGGTCGGCCTCCCTGGCCTTTTTCTCTGCATAGTAGGTGTTGAAGATCAAAAACATGGCAATGCCGGTGAGATATAAAATAAAGGGCATGACAGCTGATGTGGTGTTTCTTGTCAGCAGGCTTCCGTCCAGCAAATCGGAGAAAAAGCGTGTCAACCCGCCCTTTGCATGTCCGGCCTTGGGGTTATTTTGTTTTTTATATTGGTTGGTTGTCATCGGTCATTATTTTTTCCGCGATCCTTAATCTGGCGCTCCTGGCCCTGGGGTTTTCCCTGACTTCCCTTTCGGAGGCTTTCTGCATCCTGGATACCGGCTTTACAGGGCTCATGAGCTTTCCAAAAAAGTCTTTTTCCTGTTTGCCTTCAAAATTGCCTGTCCTGATAAAATTCTTTACCAGTCTGTCTTCGAGTGAATGGTAGGATATCACCACCAGTCTGCCTCCATTGACAAGCACATCGAGGCTTTGGCTCAAAAACTCTTTAAGGGCCACCAGCTCGTTGTTGACCTCTATGCGCAATGCCTGGAATGCTTGTGCCAGGAATTTGTTTTCCCTCCCTTTTGGCGCCATTGGTCTTAGCAGGGCCGCAAGGTCAGCTGTTGTCTCCAGTGGCTTCTGTTCACGCTGCTGTTCAATGGTGGCAGCGATCTTGCGGGCATGCCTTAGTTCGCCATACAAGTAAAAGATGTCGGCCAGCTTTTCCGCATCATACTTGTTCAACACGTCTCTGGCGCTTGTTTGTGCCATTTTGTTCATGCGCATGTCCAGTGGGCCCTGGTGACGGGACGAAAATCCGCGCAGTGGCTGGTCAAGCTGGTGTGACGACACGCCCAGGTCGGCCAGGATGCCGTTTACGGGAATGTGGCCGTGCTGCTTCAGGAAGTTTTTCATATACCTGAAGTTGTGGTTCAGGAAAAGGAGCCTGTCATCCCGGGGCACATTGCGGATGGCATCGTCGTCCTGGTCGAAGGCGATCAGCCGTCCGTTGCCAAGACGCCCGAGCATGGCCCTGGTGTGGCCGCCCCCCCCGAAAGTCGCATCCACATAGGTGCCGCCCGGCACCACTTTCAGTCCGTCAATGGCCTCATTCAGCATTACCGGACGATGGTAGTCATGCATCATCACCTCCGGGTTGCTGGTTGATCTTGCCCATGACATCCTCTGCCAGGGAAGAGAAGTCGTCGGGTTCATTGGCCATCATCTCTTCATAGGCCTCCTTGGCCCAGATCTCGATGCGCTGTCCGTAAGCAAAAAGAACGATCTCCTTGCCAATGCCACCATATTCAATGAGCGACTTTGGCATAAGCAGCCTCCCGGCTGCGTCAAGCCTGAGTTCTGTGGCTCCACGAAAGAAATAGCGCACAAACTCACGGTTTTTTTTGTTGTACAGGTTCAAAGAATTAACTTCACGGGATATTTGTAGCCATTCGCTTTCAGGATAAAGCGTAAGGTTGTCCTCAAAACCACGGTTGATGACAAAACGTTCCTGGTCACGGGCCCCCAGTTGCTTTTTCAATCCGGAGGGTAGCATGAAGCGGCCTTTTGCGTCAATCTTGCATTCAAATTCACCCAGCAAGTGTGTCATTTTTCTCCACGGTTTTGTTTTGAATGTGTAAATATATAAATAAAATTACCACTTTTTACCACTTTTTACCACATTGTTGATAACTTTTTTATTCATCCTGCCGGCCAGGGATGGGCCGGACGTTGTTAATGCATTGTAAAACAGAACTTAAGCTGGACTCAGCTGTTTTGTGTATTTGGGGGACTGTTTTTGATTGTTTTGGGTGGCCGGGGGTTCCGGCAAGGGTGCAGACACATTGTTTTTTTGTTTTTTATTAACTTTGTTATGCTTGGTGGCACTGTCTTGCGCAAACGCACCCCTCTGGTATGGAAAAACAGGAATTACAACAGATTGATGTGGATAAGGTCCTTCGTTCGAAGGCGGGGAAGGCGTATCGTTTTATCCCCGGGGTTTTGATCAGTTATCTGAAACGCATTGTACATCAGGAGGAGATCAACGAGGCTCTGATCGATTTAAAGGATTATCAAGGGCTGGGTTTCATTGAGAAAGCTTTGATCGATCGTTTCGGACTGGATATCCAGGTGGTCAATCCGGAGAACATTCCCGCAAGGGGGCGCTACATTGTGGCCTCGAACCATCCATTGGGCGGACTTGACGGGATGGCACTCATGCATGTGATCGGCAAGAAACGTTCCGACATAAAGTTTGTGGCCAATGATATTTTGCTTGAATTGCGCAACCTGAAAGAGTTGTTTGTCCCTGTAAACAAGCATGGCCGTAACAAGGCGGAATTTGTCCGTGCCATGGAAGAATGTTTTGATTCTGATCAGATGATATTGATCTTTCCGGCTGGCCTGGTATCCAGGCGACAGGGTCCGGGCATACGTGACCTGGAGTGGAAAAAGACCTTTGTGTCCAGGGCGGTTCGTCATCAACGTGACGTGATACCGGTGTATATTGAGGGGAAAAATTCAAATTTTTTCTATAATTTAGCCCTTTGGCGTAAACGGTTGGGTATTAAATTCAATGTGGAGATGCTTTACCTGCCTGACGAAATGTTCAGGCAGCAAAGCAAGACAATAAGGATTATTTTTGGCAAGCCCGTGTCGCACAAAAAGTTTACCAAAGAATTTACCTACCACCAGTGGGCGCAGAAGATGAAAGAACATGTTTACGGTTTGCCTGAAGGCAGGCCTTCCATTAACACTGAATCGAATGACAAGGGTTAATAAGAAAACTGAGATCATTCCCCCGGTTGAGCGGTCTTTGATCAAGGAGGAGATTAAAAGGAACACGTTCTTCAGGACAACGAATAACGGGGGCAATGAGATCTATGTGGTCACTGCCCATGATTCACCACATACTACCCGTGAAATAGGGCGTTTGCGGGAAGTTTCTTTTCGGCATGCCGGCGGGGGTACGGGCAAGGCGCTGGATTTGGACCATTTTGATGATGCCAGGATGCCTTATAAACAGTTGATTGTTTGGGACCCGGTTGCAGAGGAGATTGTCGGAGGCTACCGTTACATGTGTTGCTGGGATGTGCCCCTGGATGATGATGGTACTCCCTGCATTGCCACCGCAGAACTTTTTCGTTTCTCCAACCGCTTTTTGAAAGATTACTTGCCGTATACCATTGAGCTGGGCCGCTCTTTTGTTCAGCCGGCCTATCAGCCCTCACGTGAAAACCGGAAAAGCATTTACTCTCTCGACAATCTGTGGGACGGGCTTGGTGGCCTGGTGCGTGAACATGTGCAGTTAAAATATTTTGTTGGGAAAGTGACCATGTTCCAGGATTTTGACCCCTATGCCCGCGATCTTATCCTCTATTTCATGCATCGCTTTTTCCCCGATAATGACGAACTGATACGTCCGCATAAACCATTGCTTATCAACACGCCTGTGAAGCAGCTGGAGAGGGAGTTTACCGGCAATAGCTTTGAGGAGAATTACCGGCTGCTGTCCCAGAAAGTCAGGGAGCGTAAGGAAAACATCCCGCCGTTATTCAATTCCTACATGGGCCTCAGTCCGACGATGAAAACCTTTGGCACAGCCTTCAACGAGGGCTTTGGCGGTGTGGAAGAAACAGGCATTATGGTCACAGTCAAGGACATATATGATGTCAAGGCCCGGCGTCATGTGGATACCTATACGAAGAATTGAGTTGCAACGGGGGGAGGATTGGCCAGGAGGCCGCTGGCTTAAGGCAGGCGGCTTTTGGCACGAGTGCGTCAGGATTGCGGATGATGGGTTCGTGATGCCTTAGCAGGCCGGGGTTGTTCCGGGAGGGCAGGCCACGGTGATGGGGAAAGCTCCCGGAGCAACAATATTGTAACCAACGAAGGAAATTCATTAAAGATGCTGATCCGGTCGGCGGAATTTGTCAAAAGTTCGACAACGGTCAGGGATTGCCCGAAGGGGCCTTACCCTGAATATGCTTTTCTCGGACGGAGCAATGTGGGCAAGTCGTCGCTGATCAACATGGTGACCGGACATGGCAAGCTGGCAAAAACCTCTGCTGCACCTGGCAAGACACGCCTCCTCAATCATTTTTTGATCAATGGCAGCTGGTACCTGTGCGATTTGCCCGGGTACGGCTTTGCAAAGGTGCCGGTGGCGGTAAAGAAGAAATGGGAAAAAACGATCCGTGATTACCTGCTGAAACGTGATAATCTGCTGTGTGCCTTTGTTCTCCTTGATATGCGACATGGCCCCATGAAAAATGACCTTCTTTTTCTAAGATGGGTGGGAGAGAACAGCCTCCCTTTTTGCCTGGTGTTTACCAAAGCCGACAAACTGTCGCGTTCAAAGATCCGGCAGCACCTCAATCAGTATGAAAAAACCCTGTCGGAACAGTGGGAGCCGCTGCCTCCCATGATTATCAGCAGCGGCAAAACAGGACAGGGAAAGGAGGAAATCTTAAAGCTCATCTCACAATGCAACAGGGGGTTCTCCCCGGAAACATCAGGCCCTTTCTGATCGCAGGCCATCTGTTCAGTCGCAGGGCCCATTCCTTGTTTCGCACTTTCTCATGTCCCATTTAACGCTTTCTTTTTGATGCCCGCCGGGAAAAAAGCTCAACGTGGACGGTACCTTGCACCGGCAAGGATCTTGCGGGCATCGGTTTCATGGATGAGCTCCTGCAGGCTGACACCGGGGTTGCGTTGCATGTACTCCCTGACGATCTGCCAGCCCATCCCGACACCTGTCCGTGGTGCCGATCGCCTCCCAAAAGGAGCGGTAAAAGGTGCGTCCCTGATAAACCTTGTGAGCGCATCATGATCTGTTGAATACAATAATTCATTATCAAGCTTGTAGGCCCATACCCGTCCTTCATTGTTCTCCAACCAGGCAAGCTGACTGCCGGTATATTTGATTTTCAGAGAGTCGGGTGTACGGGGCAACATGCAATCCAGGAAGTACTGCCTCTTGCCTTCATGGACCATATGTTCCAAAAGCGTCTCCGGGGCAGGGGAGACCCGGCCCAGATGCTTGTCGGCCAGCATGCGTACCACGTCCGGGAGCAAAGCCTCAGGACACATCCATTGCGACCGGTACCTTGGTATGCCCAGCTTGTCATAGTAAGGATAATCGGCACCGAGATAGGTGTCGAGAGCGATCACCAGGTGGCCGTCATCGTACTTTACGGGCATGCCATAGTCAATGCCGGAAATATAGGTATATACCCTGGGCAAGGACTCATCGGGAAAATGATACCTGTAGAACCGGAACGCTTTGGTCAGGGAATGCCTCAAATCCCCCAGGTCGGGCCATTGTTCGCGGCTGTCGTAATACAGTTCAATGATAAAAGGGTCTGTCACATAATCGTAAAGCTGCTGCCGGCCTTCCGGGTCATGAATGCCTTCCCCAAGGAAAAAATAAAACTCTCCGATGTGCGGCGCAAGCTCCTCATGCAGAATGAAAGGATTTGCCGTGAACAACACCTCCTCGTACCGACTTATTTCAACAGTGTCAAGATGTATTTCTGAAATATCCGCCTCAAAAAACGGTTCCCGCTCCCAGGGTGAACAAGCCATGAACGACAATGAAACGATCGTTGCAAAGCACGGAAAAAAAATTCTTTTCATTTTTTGTATATTCAGGATAAATATTCTTTACGTATCTTTGGGTTGTTCAGAAACTCGTTGTTTAATTACAAACGCAAACATATTTTGAAAAGTATGAAAAAGATCGCTACCTTTTTCTTGATGCTATTGATAGCAGCGCCGGCAATGGCCCGCGACGATTTTGGCTTCCGGTTTGGACTGAAGGCTTCTCCCAACTTTTCCTGGTTTCGCACGGAAACCCGCGGTTGGTCGAATAGTGGACTTGACCTTGGTTTTTCTTATGGTCTGATTGTCGATTATGAATTTGCGGAGAACTATGCCATCACTTCCGGGATAAGCATTCTTCGTACCGGGGGAACAATGAAATACCGATACATGTATGACCCCGGCGGACAAAATCTGGACACAGAAAAACGACGGGACCATCACCTTCGCTACCTGGAGTTTCCCATTGCACTGAAGCTTCAAACATCAGAGATGGGTTATATCACCTACTTTGGAAAGTTTGGACTGGGTCTGGGTTTCAGGTTGCAGGCCAAAGCCGATGACCGCATTGATCTGTCTGACGACAGCACATTGCGGACCAAGGACATGGACATCTCAGACAATATACGTTTCCTGCGTGCCGCCCTGATCATTGGTGGGGGGGTTGAATACAATATGGGGGGGCGGACTTCTTTGCTGGGAGGCCTGACTTTCCACAACGGTTTTTCCAACGTGCTGGATAAAGACAACCCTTTCCCTGACGGTGCTGCCCCGAGTGCTGTCAATAATTATGTTGAAGTCACCCTGGGGGTCATGTTTTAATTTGTTTCAACCGTAATCACTTCGGACAGCCCGGGTGCTGTCCCTGCATAACCTCAACCTTACATGCGTATTGCCCTTGCCCAGATCAATTATCATGTCGGCAACCTCAGATACAATGTTGACCGTATGCTTGCAGCGATAAAAACGGCACAGGAGGAGCGGGCTGACCTGGTGGTGTTTTCGGAACTTTCTGTTTGCGGCTACCCTGCACGTGATTTGCTGCTTTCCGCCACTTTTGTTGACCGCTGTATGGAAGCTGTGGATCAGGTCGCCTCAGGGTGCGAAGGCATCGCAGCGGTTGTTGGCGGTCCTTCACCCAATAAACATGCAGGTGGGAAAGGTCTGTACAATACTGCTTTTTTCTTGTACGATGGACGGGTGCAACACATGTACCACAAGGGCCTTTTGCCCACATATGATGTGTTCAACGAGTACCGTTATTTTGAGCCTGCGAAAGCTTTCGAGACGATCGCTTTTGGCGGAGAACGGGTTGCACTTACGGTATGTGAGGATATATGGAACCTTGATGCACAGGGGCTCTATCCGGTCAATCCGCCGGACCTCCTGAACAAGGGAAAGCCCACCTTGATGATCAATATTTCGGCCTCTCCCTTTGCCTGGGATCACGTGCCGGAGCGTATGCATATCCTGGCCGAGAATGCACGCAAATATGGGTTGCCATTGTTTTCTGCCAACCTGGTGGGTGGCCAGACAGATCTTTTGTTTGACGGCGCATCGGCTGTGTTTAACCCGGCCGGCCGTCTGGTTGACAGGCTGCCTTCGTTTGCTGAAGATCTGAGGGTCTATGAGTTGGGCATTGTCTCCGGGTCAGAGGGCATCCCCGTGCCCGCGATGCCTGAAAAGGAAGACAAATGGCGTATCATCAAGGGCGCCCTGGTGATGGGGGTCCGTGACTATTTCCGCAAGACAGGCCTGAAAAAAGCCCTTGTTGGCTTGTCGGGTGGTATCGATTCGGCAGTGACCATGGCGGTCGCAGTGGAGGCGCTGGGAAAAGATAATGTTTGGGCCGTGCTGCTGCCCGGGCCCTTCAGCTCAGATCATTCGGTGAGTGATGCCGTGGCCATGGCTGAAAACACCGGGGTCCGGCACGACACCATCTCCATCAACGACACCGTGCGAAGCCTTGAGAACAGCCTGGCCACGCACTTCAGGGGTACACAGCCGGGAATCGCAGAGGAAAACCTGCAGGCGCGTGCACGGGCAGTCATACTCATGGGATTGTCAAACAAGTTCGGACACCTCTTGCTGAACACATCCAACAAGAGTGAGGCTGCCGTGGGCTATGGCACCCTCTACGGAGATATGTGCGGTGGCCTTGCAGTGCTGGGTGATGTGTACAAGACAGATGTATATGGCATGGCACGTGTGATCAACCTCAGGCAAGAAACCATTCCCTTAAGCACCATTACAAAGGCGCCATCTGCCGAACTGAAACCCGGCCAGAAAGATACCGACTCCCTTCCTGAATATGCATTGCTGGATGCGGTCCTGTATCGCTTTCTCGAAAAGCACATGGACGCCAGATCGATCATCAGTGAAGGATACGATGAAGCACTGGTCCGGAAGGTGATCAGGATGGTTTGCTACAGCGAACACAAACGGCGCCAGTCACCCCCCATCCTGAGAATCTCACCCAAATGCCTTGGAATCGGCCGTGAAATGCCGCTTGAAGCAGATTATGGGACACTCCTGTAATCCCGGCAATTTGCTTTTTTCATGGCGGTGTTTGAAAAAAATATTATTTTTACAAAAACTAAATTAAAATAAACAACAAAAATCATTGCCGATATGTCTCAGAATGCGGAGTTAATAAAAAAGGTTGAAAATGTAATAGACCAGATCAGGCCTTACCTGGAAGCTGATGGGGGGGATATTCGTTTTGTGGAGATTACCGAAGACAATGTGGTGAATGTTGAGCTACTGGGGGCTTGCGGCTCTTGTCCGATGAGCCAGATGACGCTGAAGGCCGGTGTGGAACAAGCGGTAAAAAAGGCAATTCCTGAAATCAAAGCTGTGGAGGCCATCAATTAGTTTGACCTCCCCGTCTTACCTTAGTCAATTTGCAGATGAATGAATGGACGGGGTGGTTTCAACATCGACGGGGTAGTCTAAACAATGAGCCCCCTGTGCGGGCACCATGCCCACGATCAGCATCTCAACACAATGGTTTAACTGGCAGTTCCGCGGGGCTGCCAGAACACCTCCCGGAAGTTCACCACGCGGTCATCTGCCACGCGGACCCCTTCATTTTCCAGCAGTTGTTGCATCATTGTCGGGCTGCCAAAATGATGTTTGCCGGTGAGCATGCCCTGCCGGTTTACGACGCGGTGTGCGGGGAGGGAAGGGTCTGCTTTGTGTGAATGGTTCATGGCCCATCCGACCATGCGGCTGCTTTGCTTGCTGCCCAGGTGGGCTGCAATGGCACCGTATGTGGTAACACGTCCACGGGGGATCTGCCGCACCATGGCATAGACCTTGTCATAAAAAGATGTTTGCTCAGGATGCCCCATGCAGGAAAAATTTCAAATAGTGAATGGCCCTGCCCTCATCCAGGAATTTTTTTTCATAATAGGTCCGGATGACTTTAACAAAAGGTTCGCTGATGTGTTCATCGGCATAGAGGTCAACAGTGTGGCATGCCAGGAGATGCCCCTCCTCTGCGATCACGGCAAGGGTATACTCAAAAAGTCCCCTGTTGTCGGTCTTGAGGTGGATCGGACCTCCCGGTGCAAGGATTTCACGGTACTTTTTCAGGAACCACGGTGAGGACAATCTTTTTTTTTCCCTCGACTTTCTGGGTTGGGGGTCGGGAAAGGTCAGCCAGATGCCTGCCACTTCATCCCTCCCGAAAAAGGCATTGATGTTCTGAGCCTGGATACGCAAAAAGGCCGCGTTATGCAACCCCTGGTCCAGCGCATCCCTGGCACCTTTCCATATCCTGTCGCCTTTGATGTCGATACCGATGAAATTTTTTTCAGGAAATGCCCTGGCAAGGCCTACCGTATATTCACCTTTGCCGCAGCCTATTTCCAATACAATGGGGTGGCTGTTGCGAAAAAAGGTTTCATTCCAGCGACCCCTGTAGTCAAAACGGGTAATGATGTGGTCAGGTTGCGGCTGGATAACGTTGGAAAAGCTGTTGATCTCCGCGAATTTCTTCAGCTTGTTCTTTCCCACGGTTTGCTGTTCGGCTTATGAATGATGCGGTTTTACCTGTGCAATATCCATGCGACTTCTCTCAGCTCATCGCGCAGCTGGGCTTTTTGTCTTTGTGCCTCGGCAAGGTCGTAATGATAACCGTAACATACCCTGTGGTACCTTGCCGGGGTTTCCATGAAGACATGTGCAAGTTCTGCCCCTTCCCTGCGCAGGTTTTCCGCCAGCTGTTGTGCCTTCATCCCGTTGCGGAAACTACCCACAACAACATAATAAACGGTACGGCCAGGGTCGGGCCCAGGCGGCTCCACAGCAGGGTCAGGTGCAATGGGCTCCGGCTCAACCAGCACCTCTTCCTCGATCAGGGGCGGCTCATCGATAACCTCGGGTTGCACCGGCTCTTCTGCCGGCACCTCTACGGCGGGGCGCTCAAACCTCCTGAAAAGACCTGTTTCTCCAAAAAAGTAGTTGAAGCTCAGAAACAGGATGATGAGTAGTACAATAAGGGGAATGATGATATACGCCAACCATTTCAGGGCCGGCGGCAACTTTGTTTTTGTCTCTTTCATCTGTTCATGGGGTTGGGTTTGATTATTTTCGGATGATGCAACAGGGGTTGCCGTTTTCTCTTGTTGACTTTTTTCTGTGGCGCGGGCTGCAGATAGAACACCGGGTACCTCTTGCACCGATGGATCTGGCTCCTTGCCCGGCTCTTCAGCTGCTTTTGCGGGAGGCGTCTTGACCTTGGGGACATCCGTGGCTTCATCCAAAAAATTGATGCTGCGGTCCGGCTCAAAGTGGAAGGATCCCTCAGCATCCAGGTAAAAAAGGCCAAGCTGTTCAAGCTCAACACGTTTCCCGCTTTGCAGAGATTGCCTGATCTCCTTCACCACATCAATGATGAATTCGTTGACCTCCTCCACCGGCTTTCCCTCTTTCTCAGCTATATAGGCCGGCAACGGGGTGTCGCCCTCTTTTGGTTCGGGGGCAAAGTCAGCGACCTTGGCAGGCGACTCCACGATCTTTTTCTCCGGGATGAACTTTGCCGGCACATACCGTGTTGAAAAGGTCCCAAACCCTGGCAAAATAACAGAATCATGATGATACAGCAACTCGCTGATGTACTTTCCCAGTTTCATATCACTGTGTTTGTTTTTTTATTGTTGATTAAATGTAACTTGCCACACGGTGGTCTGCTGCCCCTGTCAACCGGTTGCCGTAACAACCCAGGCACCCATCCTGCAGCTTCAAACCAGCTGTTCACAACACCTTTTCCAGGTCTTCCGGGGTGTCGATGGCAATGCTTTCCACATATGTCTCTTCTACGTAAATTTCGAAATCTTGTTGCAGCCAGCGCAGTTGTTCCAGCTTTTCAGCGTCTTCCAGGGCACCAACCGGCAATGAAACGATTTGCTGCAGGGTGCCGGCCCTGAATCCATAAAGGCCCAGGTGCCTGTAATGGGTTGCCGGTTCCCCTGTTTCTTTCATAGCCCCGGTACCCCCAACATAAGGTATTGGCAGCCTGCTGAAATATAGTGCCCTACCTGAAGCGGTGAACACAACTTTTACCACGTTTGGGTTCCTTAAATTATCTTCCCTGTCAATTTTTTTTACCAGCGTAACGATGTTTTTGTTAGGTTTTTTCAACTGGTGAATCACCTGATCGATCTGTTCAGGATCAACAAAGGGCTCATCTCCCTGTATGTTGATCACGCCATCATTGTCTGAATAGGTATTGTCTGTGTTTATCCGGTAAAAGGCTTCCAGGCACCTGTCGGTTCCGCTTGGGTGGTTGCGATCTGTCATGACCGCCTTTCCGAAGGCGGTCACATGATCATAAATGCGTTGGTCGTCGGTGGCCACCACCAGTTCATTGAGCGCACTGCATTTGCCTGACTGCTCGTATACACGCTGAATCATTGATTTGCCACGGATCATCGCCAGGGGCTTCCCGGGGAATCTCCTGGAGTGGTAACGTGCGGGAATGATGCCGATAAATTGCATAGACAAGCTATTTGCAGGAAAAGAACAGCCGGTGGTGTCCTTTTTTTTTAAAAAAGTCCGTGGATCTCTGCATCAATCTTGCGGATCACCTCTCCCAGGTCTTCCTGGCGTTCGCTGAACTTAACCTGGTCAACATTGATGACCAGCAGCTTACCCAGGTCATATCCCTGTATCCATTCCTCATAACGTTCGTTGAGCTTGTTCAGATAGTCGAGACGGATGGTGGTTTCATACTCCCTGCCCCTCTTTTGTATTTGATTGACCAGGGTGGAAACGCTGGCCTTCAGATAAATGAGCACATCAGGTGGCTGTATGAATGAGCTCATCAGTTCAAAAAGGCTGGTATAGTTGTTATAGTCTCTCGAGGCCATCAGCCCCATATCGTGCAGGTTCGGTGCAAAAATATAGGCGTCTTCATAAATGGTACGGTCCTGTATGACCTTTTTTTTCCTCTTGCGGATCTCCACCACTTGCCTGAAACGGCTGTTAAGAAAGTAGATCTGAAGGTTGAATGACCAACGCTTCATGTCTTCGTAAAAGTTGTTCAGGTAAGGGTTGGTGTCCACGTCCTCATAGTGGGCTTCCCAGCCGTAGTGCTTTGAAAGGAGTCCGGCAAGGGTGGTCTTTCCGGATCCGATGTTCCCGGCAATGGCGATATGCATCTTATTTGGGGTTAGTGATCAAGACAAATATACATGAATTTTTTTCATTCGAAATTACACACAGACGAATGAAAAACCTCTCAAGGTCTTTCACCCGGTCGTTGCTTGTTTATTTATGTTTATCATTTGTCAAAAGGGCGAAAGGTCAAAGAGGTTTAATGGTTTAAGGGTTTAATGGTTTAAAAGCCAATAGCTAACAGCCAACAGCCAAAAGCTTCGTTCCATCGTTCCATCGTTCCTTCGTTCTTCTGTCCTCGATCAGCACAAAAGATGGTGGTGGTTTTTTACAGGAGAAATATACATTTTCTTTTTGTTTTCTCCAACGCACCGTTTTGCCTGCGTTAAACCGGAACAACAGACCCTCACCACATCAGCCATTCATGAAGGCCAGGATGTCGTCCACATACTTGCGGTCGTTGTAAAGGCGTGGCACTTTGTTCTGTCCGCCTATCCTGCCTTTCGACTTCAGCCATTTGAAGAATGTTTGCCGGGGCACGGGGGTGACCTTTGGCCTCTTCAGCATAAGGTCGCCGCTGCGCTTGGCTTCGTAATCTGAGTTGAGTGCCTTCATCTGTTCGTCAAGGATGGCGGTGAAGCGTTCCATGTCGTCGGGCTCTTTTTCAAACTCGATGATGTACTGATGGGCTGCCGATTGTTTATCGTCGAGGTATATGGGTGCGGCGGTGTATTCACTGATGATGGCACCGGTAACGTTGCTGGCCTTTTCCAGGGCGCTGTCTGTATTGTCTACTATCACTTCTTCGCCAAACGCATTGATAAAGCTTTTGGTGCGTCCCGATATCCTGATGCGGTACGGGGAAAGGTTGGTGAAACGGATAGTATCGCCGATAGCGTAGCGCCACAAGCCTGCATTGGTGCTGATCACCATGGCATAATTGGTGTCTGTGTCAACCGCTGCCAGGGGGATTGCCTGGCGCTCCAGCTGGCCGTATGCATCCATTGGGATAAATTCATAAAAGATGCCATAGTCAAGCATCAATAGCATCTCACCGGAGTCGGGAAGGTCCTGGATGCCGAAGAACCCCTCTGAGGCGTTGTAGGTCTCCAGGTAATGCATGCCGGGACCGGGAATGATCTTCTCAAACTGGCTTCGGTAGGGTGCGAAGCTAACACCACCATGGATGAAGAGTTCCAGATTGGGCCATACCTCAAGGATGTTGTTGCGTCCCGTGATGTCCAGGATCCGTTTGAGCAATACCAGGTTCCACGATGGCACACCACTGATGCTGGTCACATTCTGGCCATATGTTGCATGTGCAACCCTGTCGAGTTTCTCTTCCCAGTCGTCAAGGAGCGCAAGGGCAAGATCGGGGGTTTGGAAAAACTGTCCGTATGATGGTGCATTTTGCAACAATACCGCTGAAAGGTCGCCGAAAAACGCCTTGTTGTTGAATTCGCTCACCTTATGGCTGCCCCCCATGATGAGGCCCTTGCCGTTAAAGATCTTTGATCCCGGATTGTTGTTGCAATAAATGGACAATACATCCTTCCCGGCCTTGTAATGGCAATCAGACAAGGCCTCCTGGCTGATGGGGATGAATTTGCTCCTGTCGCCTGTCGTGCCGGAAGATTTGGCAAACCATTGAATTTCGGTTGGCCATAAATGGTTCTGCTCCCCCATCAACAAACGGTCAATGGCGGGTTTTAAATCTTCATAATCCTGCAGGGGTACACGCTCCTGGTACGACTGGTAGGAGCGAATGTCAGCATAACCATGCTTTTTCCCCCATTCCGTCTTCCGTGCATAGGAAACAAGCGCTTTGAGGGTATCCTCCTGTACTTCAATGGGATTTGTTTTGAAATAATCTATCTGAGAAATACGTTTTTTTAGAAACCAGGAAATGACGTTGTTGACGAAAGACATTTTGCGTTTTTTTCAGCGATTTTCCCGCACAAAAGTAATGATTATCACTACATGTTTGGCCAGATTTTTTTTAACCATGCATTGAAAACAATCTCTATATATAAACATGTGGCGTAAAAGCTTTATTTTTGGCAAGGAAATATTTTTTTCACCACATAAACAAAGGTTTTTTATTTGGGCTTACTGAGAAAGATCACCGGTCTTGAAATCTATTCGCGCAAGCAGCAGTGGAAGCTCTATCTGTTGGGCTTTGCTGCAATTATTGTTTTGGCATCGCTTTACTATACCGACATCATGGTGCGCAAGATCGCCAGTGATGAGCGGCAACGGGTGGAGCTATGGGCCGATGCCATCAGGAAAAGGGAAACCTTGCTGCGCGATAGCGAACGCCTGTTTGCCGGCATACAGAGGGAGGAAGAAAAGCGTGTGGAGTTGCTGACAGAGGTGTATGGCCGGCTTGAGCATGAGGAGGACAGGGACGCCCTGACGTTCCTGATCAACATTTTACAAAGCAATACGACCATCCCGCTGGTGCTCACCGACGAAGAAGGGGAGATCATCAATCTTGTCAACCTGGACGGCCGGTTTTCCGGTTACCGGGAGCTGACAGGCGAGCTGGCCGACTATTTTTCCAAATATGCGCCCCTTTCATTCCCCATTATTGATGGCCATCGTTTTGTTTATTACCAGGACTCTAAAATATTTACCGAACTCCGGGAGGTGATGGACGATCTGCTCGACACCTTCATCTCCGATATCGTGATAAATGCTGCCAATGTACCGGTCATAGTGGTTGACAGCAGGGGCTCGGAGCTCATTGCCCACGGGAACATTCAGAATGTGGATTTTGACGATGATGAGGAAGTGCAGGATCTGATTCGCTCCATGGCAGGCAAGAACCGCTACCTTTCCGTTACACTGCCCACCTATGGCCACTGCTATGTCTATTACACCAGCTCATTCCTGCTCACCCAGCTCCGCTATTATCCGGTGGCACAGTTCCTCGCAATAGGCATCTTCCTGTTTGTCGCCTACATGTTGTTCAGCGTTGCAAGAAATGCTGAACAGAACCAGGTATGGGTGGGCATGTCAAAAGAAACGGCACATCAGCTGGGAACCCCCCTGTCGTCGCTTATGGCCTGGATGGAAATCCTTAAGATGAAAGGCCTTGATGAGGATACCATACAGGAAATCTCGAAAGATGTGAAACGACTCGAAAACATTACGGAACGCTTTTCAAAGATAGGCTCCCCACCGCAGCTGCTGTCACTGAATATCAATGCGACCGTGAATGAAGTGGTGGAATACATGAAAAAACGCAGCTCCCGAAAAGTGTCTATCAAGCTGGCAACGCCCAAAAAAGATGTTGTCGCCCCGCACAACCCCAACCTCTTTGGATGGGTGATTGAAAACATCATCAAAAATGCCATCGACGCCATGCAGGGCTCCGGCAATATTTACATAACCGTCGAGGATCGAGGCGATCAGGTGGTCGTCGACCTATCGGATGATGGGAAAGGGATCGCCCCATCCAGACAAAAGGCGATCTTCAATCCGGGATATACAAGCAAAAAGAGCGGATGGGGCCTTGGCCTTTCATTGAGCAAACGGATCGTGGAAAACTACCATGGCGGAAAACTTTTCGTTAAGCAATCGGCCATCAATAGCGGGACCACTTTTCGGATCATTTTACAAAAATGATGAACCCCCGGGTCACGGGTTCGCATCCCGCAAGGGATGTTCCCTGAAATAAAAAACCGGTTTGCTTCCGGGATACAGCAAAAACGACATTGAAAAGTTATATTAATGAATAAGCTTATGCGCATCAAGTTAATGATCACCTTAATCATTTCCGGACTGATCCTGTTGACGGGATTTCACCGGATGGGGGTTGACAGGATCATGCTTCGCATGGAAAGCAGAAGCCTGCAAAGGGGCCAGGCCGCAACCATTCAGGCAGAACTGTTGTATCAGTCGTTCGATGGCAAAATGATCACGGTATTCGATGAGCCGCTTAACCAGGTTATGATCACCAACCAGCAGGGAGAGCTAAGCGTGTATAATCCTGAGGATAATACTGTTTACCGGCGACAGAGCATAGAGTACAGCTCAGAGAACAACCTGGTGTATTTTTTCCTGCAAGGGAACACCCGGGACCTGGGCCTGCGTTCTTTGGGCTTTACACAAACCCGAACTGACTTCAACGACGGACTGATGGTCACCCGGTGGATGCCACCGGCCTCAATCGGGCACCTGTTCTCCTATATTGAACTGGTGCATGAAGATTATATGCCCATTTATGCAGGTTATTATGATGCCGGGCAAAAGCTGGTCAAGAAAGTGTACTACTCAAATTATGAGATGTTTCCGGAAATCATGCTGCCCATGACCATCACTGAGTTCAACTACTTGCCCGGGGGCGATTCCATCGTCAACCAGGTAAAGTTTTCTGATGTATATATCAACCGCCATGCGGTGAGTAAATGGTTTGATTTTGAAATTCCTGATGATGCAAGAATTATTGATTAAATACCTGTTTTTGGTTTTCTTTTTGATCTTTGGCCCGTGTGCTTTTTCCAATGATGGCCTGCCGGAGACTGACCTGCAGCTATTGTCATCCCGTGTTGAAAGCAAACAGAGCACTGAAGAAGGCTCCGGCATCGAATTTCTAAAGGCAGGAGAAGGCCGGCCGCTTGTCAGGTACAATCCCGTTACGCTGACGTTCGGGGGACTGATGTATGTTTACCAGCGGATGATCTCCCCCCAAATGCCTTCTGAGTGCCTGTACCATACTTCCTGTTCGGCTTTCAGCAAAAGCCTTATAACGGAATACGGCCTTTTAAAGGGCCTGGTTGCTACGGCCGACCGGTTGATGCGATGCAACAGGGTTGCTGTACTGGACATTCACCCCATGCATATTCACGAGCATTCAGGCAAAGTGGTGGAGGGTACGGAGCTTTACGCAAGACCGTAAAAATGATACGCCAGGGCGTGTCCGGTTTTGTATCTGGCAAAGGAATTTTTTCAAAAGCTTATGCGGATGAGATTTCAACTGTTGGTACTGCCCCTGATTTTGTGTATGATGCCCATGGCTCTGTCGGGTAATACCACTTTGTCGCTTGATAAGAGCGGGTTTGAAGTATTTTCTGATATGCCTGTTGACAGCGTTGGCTATTCAGATTTGCAGATGCGGGAAGAGATGGACTTTATCCTTTACCTGGTGGGCCGCGGTGATCTGGATGAGGGCCTTTTTTTGTTGGAAGGCCTGAGACCGGCGGGGGAGAAGTGGCGTGATTCGCTCAATTACCTTACCGGATGGGTCCTCTACCGTCAGAAAAACCTGGATGCTTCTGCCGGTTTCCTGTTGAGTGTTTCCTGTGAAAGCCCCGTTTACCATAAATCCCATTTTTTTGGTGCCTACAATCTGGCACATACTGGAGACCATGCGGGTGCCGGTGCAGTGTTGTCGTCCATGTCTTTGGAAAGGGGCAAGATGCTGGCGGCCATGAAACGGCTTCAGCTTGGCGGTTTGGCGTTGCTTGCGCGCGACTTTGATGGTTATTCAGTGCAAGCACGGCATTTCAGCGGCCAGTATCATGTGATGGCAGCTGAGGAGCGGCGAATGGAACAACATCATGCAGGCCTTCGTGACGCCCCGGGCAAGTCGCCCTGGATAGGGGGGCTGCTGTCGGCTGCAGTGCCTGGCCTGGGAAGGGTCTATGCCGGGAAGTCAGCCGAAGGCATTGTTGGGTTTTTATACGTGGCAGCACTGGGCCTGACAAGCTATGATATTTATCGTGGGACAGGGGCGCGAAACCCGTTGTTTATATTGTCTGCATCTGTCACGGGGGTATTTTACGTGGGTAACATACTGGGAAGCGCCACCGCTGTCAGAAGGACAAACAAAGAGTTTAACCATGAAATGGACCAGCGTATTCTGTTTGACATGCACATTCCTTTGCGCAACGCTTTCAACTGAAAAGGTGCATGGCCGTGACCAATGGTTTCAAAAGGCAGACAGCCTGTATGTTGCCGGGGCCTGGTTTGAGGCTTCCATCGCCTATGAGCGTTCGTATTATTTATCTGAAAATGCCCTACAGAGGGTTTTGGCCAACCTTGCAAAGGCCGAAGCGCTCAAACAAATGGGTGAATATTCCAAAGCCCATGATGACCTGCAGCGCTCCCTGGCTTTCCGCGGGAGCGAATCCCTGCGCCTGGAGGTGCTGTATCAGATGGCCTTATGTGCTTATATGGACGGAGACGACGCCACGGCGCGATCGTTGCTGTTGCAGATCCTGCATCAGTTCGGACCCATACCACAGCAACGCATATTCCTGCTCAAAGGGTTGGTGATGGTTGATCAGGCACGGTGGGATGATCTGCGGCAGCACCTGGAAGTGTGGGCCGATGAACTGTACGACGACAATGCTGCAAAAGACAGCCTGTTGACTGCTTTTGATGTTTTGAAAATGGGGGATGGCCTCCCCAGGGTCAGGGACCCTGAGCGTGCCAGGTTGTGGTCTGCCATTATCCCGGGGTCAGGACAGGCATTTGCAGGCTCGCCCGGGTGGGGGGCACTGAACGCAATCTCCCAGCTGGCAGCCCTCACTGGCTTTGGACTGCTGGCATGGAACGGTTATTATATTGCAGGCGTCGTAGCCGGGCTTGGCCCTTTCCAGTCATTCTACTTTGGCGGCATCAGGCAGGCAGGGGAACTGGCGGAACAAAACAACAGCAGCCGTCTGGAAAGATTCCAGACGGCCATGGGTGAATTTCTGCTTGATGTGGCAAGGCAGTCAGATCAATAGGCCCTACCACATGAAGAAGCTCGGATTGTCCACGTATTTTGTGATGTCGTCGTTTACCAGCCCGATCAGCAGCACGACCCAGTCGACAAATGCGACAATGCCGCAACCGCCAAGAGTAAGGATATATCCGACGATGGTCCCTGTGGAGGTGCCCAGATAGGCACGGTGGATCCCCAGCGGACCAACAAACCATGCCAG
>SLCY01000042.1 GCA_007125585.1 Bacteroidales bacterium | reverse complement strand
TCGACAAAAAACGAAAAATCGATATACCTTCTCACTACGACACATTTTGACGCAGCCGTGATATATCTTTGGGAATTATTATACATTGCTTATCAAATGAAAGGAAGCGAAAACATAAAGATCGACCTGAAGCATCTCGAAAAACTGATCCGGTACTCTCAGGATGTGCTGGCTGTTTTCAATGAACAGGGAAAAGAGTTGTTTGTCAGTCCTTCGGTAGAAAAGACCCTGGGGTATTCACCAGAAGAGATGATCCGCTCCTCCGGGTGGCATTTGATCCATCCCGATGATTTGCCGTCATTGAAGGCATCTTTCAACAAGTTGAAAAAAGAGCCGGGCTCTACCATCTATAACCAGCACCGCATGCTTCATAAAAACGGATCATGGGTTCATGTTGAAGCGGTCGGGGTCAACCTGCTCCACGACCCGGTCATCAATGGTTTTGTGGTTACTATCCACGACCTGACCCGGTGGCACAAGATTGAAAAAGTCCAAATGGATGCCTTGCAGAAGGTGAAGGAATCTGAGCAGAGATACAGGGCGTTGTTCAATTCAAATTTAGACGGCATTGTTAAAGCTGACCTGGAAGGCAACCTGATAGAAGCCAACAGGGCATTTTATAAAATGCTTGGCCTCCGGTATCCGGGAAGATTGCCCGGTAACTACAGGGACATTACCCCTCAGCAATGGCATGTCATCGATGAGCTCATCAATGTCAGGCAGGTGTTTGAAAGGGGTTATTCTGATGTATTTGAGAAGGAGTATATCCGGAAAGACGGGTCCATCGTACCTGTCAGCCTGACAGTCTATTTGATCAAAGACAATGGGAAGCCCACCGGTATGTGGGGAGTTGTGCGGGATCTCAGCGAACAAAAGCGCAATGAGAAAAGGCTGGCAATGGCCTTCGACAAGCTGGAGAGCATGAACAGGCATTTGATCGAGGCCAGGGAGCAGGAAAGAAGAACCATTGCCACTGACATCCACGATGAGATCGGACAGGCCATGACGGTATTGCACCTGGAGCTCGGGGGACTTGCCGACAAAACCGACGACAAAGAGTGTGTCGACAAGATCACCCAGTTGATGAAAATAGCCAGCGATGTCACCCGGCAGACGCAGCGCATCTCGGGTGAACTGCGGCCAAGCATGCTGGATGACCTGGGACTGATCCCTGCCATTGAATGGTATTGCGGGGATTTTGAAAAAAGGACCGCGGTCAAATGCCATCTGAACCTGCAAAAATGCTTTATTAACAAAGATGTTGAACTGGCGCTCTTCAGGATAGTTCAGGAGGCACTGACCAATGTCACCAGGCACGCACAGGCCACCAATGTGAACATACAACTGGAGTGCACGAAAGAATCGCTCCGGATGACCGTCGAAGACAACGGCATCGGCATACCGGAAGAAAAAATCGACCATTACCAGTCGTTCGGACTGATAGGGATGCACGAAAGGGCCAGGATGTGCAAAGGGGACCTGCGCATATCAACGAATAACGGCACCAGGATTGAGGTTGAGATCGCTTTTTTTGAATAGCTGCTGCCTTTCAAGGCGATGTGCAGTGTCCACAAACTGATTTTTGGCAAGCAAAGAACAATGAAAGTTTTAATAGCCGATGACCATGCATTGATGCGCGAAGGCATCAAAAGCATTACAAAGACCCTTCCTTCGGTATCGGTCATTGATGAAGCCATCAACGGTACCCAGACGCTTTCCAAACTCAAAAAAAACGATTACGACCTGCTGATCCTCGATCTTTCCATGCCCGGCATCAACGGTCTGAATATCCTGCAAAACATGAAGGATAAAGGCATCCGGTGCCGTACCGCAGTCCTCAGTTTCCACCCCGAAGAGCATTATGCAAACAGGGCTTTTGAGCTGGGTGCGTCGGGCTATATCGTAAAAAATGCCCCCTATGAGGAGATCAAAAAGGCAATACACAAAGTTGCCGGCGGCGGCAGGTATGTCTCCCCTGAACTTGCAGAAAGACTCGCCTTTGCCGGCACCCCCGACAGCCTGCCGCACGAACGGCTTTCGGGCCGGGAATTCCGTGTGATGCTGCTGCTTGCGGGGGGAACAAACATATCGGACATTGCCCGGGAGTTGTTTGTCTCGGACAAAACCGTGAGCACCTACCGCAGCAGGATCATGAAAAAGATGGAGATGAAGACCAACGCGGAGCTGACGATGTATGCGATGAAAAATTACCTGATCGAATAAGGGGCAACAACATCCTCTCCCATGATGCACCGAACACGATGTAATACTTACCTTACATCAAATACACTATAGCCCTACATTAAAACAAGGGATATCTTACAAAGCAAATCAAGCTTGTTACTTAAATTTACCCCCATTGAAAAATCATTGCCGTCGTGTGTGTTGGTGGGGGCATTGGATATAATGTTCCTGGCCGGCATGCCAAACGGATAACATCTTCATACATAGACTCATAAAAAAAGGGCCAGCGATGAAGGTCTTGATTGCCGATGACCATGCTGTATTGCGCGAGGGGATAAAAACCGTGGTAAAAACCCTGTCGTTCGTGTCGGACATTGAAGAAGCGGCTGACGGCACCCAGGCCATGTCAAAGATCAAGGACAACGACTACGATCTGGTCATTCTCGACATCTCCATGCCCGGGACCAGTGGTTTGGATATTTTGCGCAACATCAGGAGTTCCGGGCTCAGGTGCAGGACACTTATATTAAGTTTTCATCCGGACGAGCAATATGCAGCGAGGGTGTTCAAGCTCGGGGCGGTGGGTTATGTATCCAAGAGCGCACCGTTCGACGAGGTCAAAAAGGCGATCAGCAAGGTTGCCCATGGCGGCAGGTATGTCTCGCCCGGGTTTGCCGAAAAGCTGGCCTTCGACAACGACCAGTTCCAGTTGCCGCACGAAAGGCTTTCCGAAAGGGAGTTCCAGGTGATGCTGCTGCTGGCGGAAGGGAAAAGCGTATCGGAAATTGCCCGCCAGGTCTTTATCTCAGACAAGACCGTGAGCACGTATCGCAGGAGGATCATGAAAAAGATGGACATGAAGACCAACGCCGACCTGACCATCTATGCGATCAATAACGGCCTGATCGCCTAGCCGGCGCAATCGCGGAAGTCCACGCACCCATCCATCAGTTCCTTCGACCCGCGTTTTCCGGAACGCCGCATTGCAACGTCGTATTGCAACGTCGCATTGCCTTACAGCTGAAATGCTTCCCTTACATCTCCATCCGTCAAAACCCACATAATAATAAGCCTTTGATGTACAAAGATTGCTGACTTTATGTACGCAGAAAAAATTAGCATTCTTTTACATTTACCAAGTCATAAAAATGCCTTTTATCATTAAAGAATTTGCACTTTATCTACATATGCAAAAAAAGTATACGGTTTTTATATAACTGTCTGAACATCAACAGCGTAATTATCTTGCGCAAAGACCTAATAAACAAGCAGGCATATTATACAGATACGTTATGACGATGGAGGGGGTTCTTTTGCCGGACCAGCCAGTCATGAGGTACAATAGCATCAGCCACAAACGGGCCGTATGAATGGTTCGTGTGGACATTTCTGTGCCGGCCTCATGGGAATTATCCAGCATGCAAGCCCTAAAGCAGATAAACGGGCATTTTATATAAAAGAATAACAATCAATTAAAGAACGATAAATCCATACACCAAAACCCAAGAAAAATGGAAAACTTTTACCAAAACAACAACGTACACACGCCGCACTGGCGTCAATTCATTACCCTGATCACCCTGACGGCCTTTATGGTTGCGGGG
>SLCY01000101.1 GCA_007125585.1 Bacteroidales bacterium | reverse complement strand
TTGTTGTGGAAAAAGTCTGAAAGCACGAAGTGGAAGCTGCCATCATCACCGGTTTCTGCATACAGTATATTGATGATGCTATCGGGTGTGTTGAGCACAACCCTTGCCTCAGGCACAGCCTGTTTTGTTTCGCGGTCGAGCACCCTGCCGGTAAGGATCAGTTCGCGGGTTTCAAGATAATAGTCCACCGAAAACCCTTCTTCGTTCTGCGGGGCCTTCCATTCCTTAGCGGGGTGGGACAGCAGGTACTGGTTCAGCTCTTCAGTGTCCATGTAAGCAATCGATGGGGTAACCCTTCCTGGTTTGTGGCCGGTCTCTTTTATGAGTCCCAGGGCCCTCATGTAGGAGTCGAAGCGTGTTTCTTTCAGGCACAGTGAGGCTTCCGGGACGACAGAAACAGACAGTGAAGCCTGGTCGTCAGCCAGGGCGCTCCCATCCAGGGTCAGGCTGATCTTTTCTCTCGGCTGCCAGGTATGGTTGTCTGTGCGCAAGGTTATCCCGGGGTCATCGGGGTGATCATTGTACCAGTACCGCCGGGCCATCAACGTTGTTCCCGCTCCGCCGGCCTCCACCGACAAGAGCCCTCCGGGGATCACCCGGTCATCCAGTGCAACGTGCGACAACATGGGTGTTTTGCTGACATGTTCCTCATAAACCACCCTGCCTTGATGCGCAATCCGCCACCATTGAACAGGGGGGGCGTCGCCGGTTTCCTTTATACGAACTGACAGCGAGTCTTTCACCTGTTCCACCTGCAGGACACATCCGCTTTTTTCTGCGTCGGGCAGAGGGAACGCCCGGTCTGTTCCCTCTGTTAGCGCGTGGTAATCATGCCCATATTCCGGGACCAGGGAAAACACGGCAAATCCATGGACATTCAGAATGGCATGTGCCACCGTGTCCCGGTCCTGGTTGAGGATCCAGACATCACGCAGTGCAGCATCGACATCTCCCTCAGCCTTGACAAGCAGGCGGTTGGAAACACCCGTTATAAAACTTCCCCCTTCGGGGGCAAACGTTAAGGACAGGGAGGGGGCATCGTTAATGCCCGTGAGCCGGGAAAGCAAGCCGGGCCCACTGTCGAAGCGATTGGTGACCCAGACGGTTTTATAAAAATAGTGGTCTTCTCCCTGGTTCCTCATCCAGTTGGTATAGGCGGCCAGCTCATACAGGCCGGTCGAAAGGGTATCGGGCAGATACAAACTGCCCGCAGCCTGCTTTGCATCGAGTGACAGTGTGGCACGTTTTATGACACGGCCCTCACTTCGCAGGGCAAGATATACAAAGCCGCTGTTTTTAACTTCAACCTTACCATTCAACAGGTATGCATGATAATTCAGATGTTCACCGGCGATATACAGGTCGCGGTCAGTATGTACATAAACATGTTCCCTGTATAAGCTTTCAGATGATCCGGCTGCTGATGCCTGCGGCGGGGAAACAGTCAAACAAACATTCGAAGCGGCGAATAAGGCAATGAAAAAGAAACGCATTTTTCTGACGATTTTATATCCACCAATCAGGGAACTCCATAAACGAGCAGCCTGAGGAAGGAACATGATGCATACAGTTTAAAAAATCAATTTCAATGATGCCGGTATGGGCCCGTGGTTTGACATTCATTGTTGTCCTTTTCAGTGAAGAGGCTTCAAAAAAACCGATCACCACCTCATCGGGGTCATGCACATTGACAATGTTGCACGGAAGCTGGGGGGCGATGGGATCGAAAAGGCTGCCTTCATCGTTGAGTTGTTGATTGCGTGCACGATGAAAGTTGTAGGCTTCATCATTCAAAGTATAGATGGCTGGCATAAGCGCCCTGGGGTGGGTGTATGTTATAAAGCTTGTGTCGGAGTCGACCGTAGGGAATCCGAGGTACCGCATATTTGTTGTAGTCAGCGGGAAAAAGGCAAAGCGGGTTCTTCTCGACACGGAAGTGGTGACATCTGTCCCGATGTCGGACTGCAGGGTTTCGGTGATGTCCCTTTTGTACCAGCAAAACTCAAACAGATCAATGCCCAGCATGTTGGTATACTGTAACAGCATGGAGGTTTTGAACCTGAATCTGGGATATTGGCCATCGCTGCACGACACATCCATTAGAACATTCACACCGTCCACCTCTCGCTGGAGCAGTTCGCCCGACACCTCTGACTCGAAAAAAAACCGTTGGGTGGCAAATTCGGCATAGATCGTATCAATGTTTACGGGTGCCATCAGCTGCTGAGGATCTGAGCGGTACACCGAGCCGTCTTCCGTTTCAATATGCAGTGTATAGGTTTCCTCTGGCTGGCCTGAAAAGCCAGACGGGGTAAAATAATATCCGGCGATGTTTTCCGTGAGACGTGTTTCATTGTCCCGTGAGTCGGTGATACGCACGTCTGCATAGGTCACAGGGTCGAACCGGTAGGGTTCACCAAAAGCATTGGTCCGGGAAAGCCTGACCCTGTGCGGGCCCTCTTCATCTGTGATAAGCCCCTCAACCACCAGGTATTTTTTGTCAACAGCGATGCCGGGATCATAGATGTCGCGGCATGAATGAAACAGAAAGGCCAAAGAGAGGCAGACAACAAAGGTTGTGATCATCTGGCGTGTGAAGAAATATTTTTTAAAGAATGCGGACATCTTCTGTTTTGTTATACGGTGTTTAATAAATTACCGGCCGTTGTTCGGGTGACCGGTCAGTGGTTCTTTCCGGTTCAAATTGAATAGTTGTAAGTGATGGTAGGCAGTGGCCTGCCAATGATATACAGCTGATAAAGGTTGAACGAGCGATGGGATCCGGCACCGGCCGGCTCGCGGCGGTAAAAAAGCGAGTAAGGGTTCTTCCGGCCATAGACATTCATGAGCGACAGTGTCCAGCTCCCTTTGCCTGACTGGTCGGTCCTCAGATTTTGACCGAGGGTGATGGAGAGATCAAGCCGGTGGTAATCGGGCAGGCGGTATTTGTTCCTGTCGGAATAATAGATCAGGTAGTCCCTGCCGTAGGTATAACTCAGCTCAGGCAAGGTAACCGGCCTGCCGGAGCTATAGGTAAATGAGGCACCAAACCTCCATCTGCGCGATATATTGTAGTTTAGATTTACCACCAGGTTGTGCGGCCTGTCATAGTTTGACGGGAAATACCGGTTCCTGTTGATCTGCTTTTCCCTAAAACCCTCCTGTGACCGGCGCATGGAGCTGGAAAAGGTATAACTAGTCCAGCCTGTCAGGCGTCCTGTATTCTTCCGGACATACAGCTCCACACCGTATCCATAGCCTTTGGCATTGATAACGTCTGTTTCCAGCAACTCGTTCATCACGATCTCTGCACCACTGCTGTACTCGATAGAATTGTGAAAGTTCCTGTAGTAAGCTTCGAGGGAGGTTTCGATGGTGTTGTCAAGAAAATTTTGGAAATAGCCGATCGCATACTGATCGCTTCGCAGGGGTTTGATGTGGGTGTCACTGAGTTTCCACAGGTCGGTGGGGGAAATCACGGAGGTGTTTGAGATCAGGTTTATATATTGATTGATACGGTTATAGCTCACTTTGGCGGAGCTGGCCTCTCCTGTCCGGTATCGAAGCCCGAAACGGGGTTCAAGTCCACCGTAGCTCGACACGATGTCGTATTGCCCATAATCCTTTTTTCCGGTGATGTGTTGTTCATTCATCGGTTTCCCTTCCTCATAAAGATTAACGGTTGCCGGTCCCAGTTGCAGGTAATGGGTATACCGGAAGCCAAGCTCCATCTGTACCAGTTCTCCCAGGGCCATATCGTCGCTTACAAAAACCGACATTTCGACGGCCTGTTCAGCATCCATCAATTCATGCATCACGGTGGAGGATTCACCGAATGGGGAAAGTTCGCCGGGATGTATGTTGTAATGGATCAGGTTGCCGCCAAACTCCAACGAATGGTCCCTCCAGGGCTGCCATGAAAACAGTGCTTTTAAGCTCTTGTAATCCAAAGAGGATTCCATGCGTGAGTGCAGCAATTCGTTGATGTGGGGTTGTTCCAGTACCTGGTATTCATACCTGCTCCATCCCAGAATCAGTGTGCTGGAAAGTGATTCATGGATGATTCGGTTCCACCGCAAGGAGGACAGGATATTGCTGTAATCGATGGTCTGTTCTTCGAGGAAGCCAAACCTGTCGTAGCTATAATAACCGAAGAGGTTGAGGTAATTTCTGGGGTTGAGGGCGATGTTTGTGATCGCTGTGAAGTCATGAAACCGGGCGGTGCTGTTCATGAGGTCTTCATCGGGCATCTTATTCAACAGCCAGTCGGAATAAGAAGACCTGGCACCGAAGGAGAATGTCGCCCGTTCTTCCACGACAGGGGTTTGCAATAACAGCCGGCTGTTGATCAGTCCCAGCCCGCCCCGGATGCTGGTCTCTGTCCTGTCGAGGCCGGCGTTCAGGCGCACATCCATCACAGAAGAGGCCCGCTCCCCATACCTTGCCGGGATGCCTGCTTTCATGAGGGTGACGTTTGAAACCATGTCGGGGTTGATCACCGATATCAGGCCAAAAAGGTGTGATGCATTGAACAGGGGTACGTTTTCAATCAGTATAAGGTTTTGGTCAGCACTGCCGCCCCTGACATTGAAGCCTGTCCCAAATTCACCAACCGACTGCACCCCCGGCAACATGGTCATGCTCCGGACAATGTCCTGCTCCCCGAACGTGGCCGGAAGTTCGCGTAACGTTTGTGCATCCATGGTCACCACACTCATCTGCGACCGAAGAACATTGTCTTGGGCACGTTGGGCTTCGAGGACGAATGGATCCAGGTAGATGGTCTCACTGAAAAGCTCAAATGTTGCCCTTCCGTCACTCACCAGCCGTACATCATAATAGCGTTCTTCGTAGCCAATGTATGAAAGCCTTAACCGGTGATTCCCCACCGGCAGCTCCATTTTGAACGAACCGCTGACATCGGTGGTAGCCCCTTCTTCACTTTCCGGCTCATAGACCACCGCCCCGATCAGAACCTCCCCGGTAGCACCATCTCTCACCGTGCCTGTGACCGTGGCCCTTGAATACCGCCCATACTGGTTAAGGTCGCCTACGATGGTTTGCTCCCTGTCCAGCGCCATCCTTTCTTCCAGACGTTCGTCAGCAGGCATGATGACAATGATCTCACCAATGTAGGCAACATCCAACCCAAGGTCCCGGGTGATGGATTCAAGGGCCAGGGGTAGTGACAGTTCGACCGTTTGGGGAGCAAACGACACGCCATCAAACCATTGGGGCTGATAGAAGATCCGCACCCCATGCTGCTGTTCCAAAAACGATGTGACCCCGGCAATGTCCAGGTCACCCGTTGACAGGTTACCGGACGACCGGACAATATTGTCAGAAAAGAATACGAGGAAGACAACGGTCAACAATAGTGTGTATATTCTCATGAAAAATCAATCTAACAAATCTATAAACTGCTGACCTGAAGGCTTTTCAACATTTTTACCTCCAGGCCAACCTGTATTTTTTTCCTGCCAACTGTCAAAAAAACAGAGGCCAGCAACCAAAAGCCTCTTCATCAATCTGATAGTCAACTGCCAAAGCTCGTATTGCCCACTCCCTGCTTGCAATTCCATCAACCCTGTCAAATCAATGCAGGCCTCTTATAAAATTTGGTCACCCATTCTATATTTTGTATTTTTGATATATTATAATATAAACAAATGCCAGATGTGGGGCAACCGGGACAAAGATATAAAACATCCGCATACAATCATCATATCTCTGTAAGTATTCGCCGGAAACAACAATGAGTCGTTCATTCACACATTTAAACACGGCAAAACAATTCAATCAATCTACCGTTTTATTAACAGACACAAAAAAATATTCAACAATGTATTCAAAGTACGTAAAAATCATAGCAATATTATTCTCTTTCTTTGTTTTGCCCGTGGGTGCCCAACCCGGGATTGTCCAGGCAAGCCCTGACAAGACAGCTGAAAAGATATTGGAAGGGCTGCACATCATGGAGTATTCCTATCCCGGTCAGAAGGTGTTCATCCACACTGACAAGGAGGAGTACCTTGCAGGCGAAACCGTATGGTTGAAGGCTTATGTGGTGAATGCCACCACTCACCGGCCCGACACGCTGAGCACCAATCTTTACGTTGAGCTGTTCAATGTCAGGGGCGACCTGGCTTCCATCTTGCTGATGCGCCTTGAGAACGGCTACACGCATGGCGACATCTTCTTGCCCGACTCCCTTTCTGAAGGCAGTTACCGGCTCAAAGCATATACCGACTGGATGCACAATTTTGACGAGGACCTGTTTTTTTCCAAGGACATCCATGTTGTGAACCCCATAGAAGAAAACTTTATCAAGCGGCTGGATGTTTTAAGGAACCGTTGGTTTAACAGGGGTTTGGAGAAGGCGCAGGAAAGGTTGCAGTTTGCCTTTTTCCCTGAGGGGGGATATTTAATTTCCGGGCTTGAGAACCATGTGGCTTTCAAGGCCGCCAATGAACCGGGGGCTGGCATCGATGCTTCGGGCGTGCTATATGATGGGCATGGTACGGAAGTGCTGCAGTTTTCGACTTTCCATGACGGGATGGGGTCCTTTTCCTTCATCCCGCAGGAAGGGATGCAGTACACCGCGGAGGTGACATTCGAAAATGGGGTGCAAGAGCGGTTCAGTATGCCGCGGGCCCAATTGGCCGGGTACTTGTTGTCTGCACAAAAAACCGAAGACCATGTCATGGCAAGGGTTGCCACCAGTGAGGCTCCCGACGCACTGGGCCTTGCCGAAGAGTTTTACCTATTGGCACAATCCCGCGGACGGCCTGTATTCTTGGAAAAGGGCCGCCTTGAAGACAATACATATAGTGCCATGATCCCCCTTCAAGACATCCCCAATGGCATCACGCAGATCAAACTGTTCACGATCGAAGGGGAACCCATTGCAGAAAGATTGGTTTTCCACAATAAAGGCGACATTCATACGCCCCGGGTCACGGATCTTCATGCCGGCAACAGCGGTGATGAAGAGAGGTTATCCCTCTCCCTGTCCTTTTCAAACGGCGACTTAGAGGGCAGTTATTCCCTTGCTGTGCTGGACACCGATGAAGCCACAACAAACTACCGGGCCAATATCGCAACCGAGTATCTGTTGTCAGGGGAAATCGCTGCTGCACTTAAAGACCCCTGGTATTACCTTTTGGAAGAGTCACCGGAGGCTTCCAGGGCAGCCGACCTGGTGATGATGACCCATGGCTGGCGGCGGTTCGACTGGCAAAATATTGTTGACAGGGATTTCCCTGAAATAAAGTATGGCTTTCCAAAAGGCATTTCCCTGAGTGGTGTGGTGTCGCCAAGATCGTCGGAACGTGAAACCGGGGAGACAGAGGTTGAGCTGGCGGTAGAAAAGGACAAGGTTGATATTTACACGACCACCACCACCAGGCAAGGCGAATTCGTCTTTTCCAATCTCGATTATGACGGCCGGTTTACAGCCACCCTGCGTATCAATCAGCCGGTACATCAACGTGCTTTGCGGGCGGATCTGAACGTCAGGGAAACCGAGGATATCACGTACGAGAATAACTTCAACACCCGTTTTTTCGAGGTGACGTCGAGGGGCGACGACTGGGAGAGGACCTCCAGGCCCGAGACCATGTTCAGGAGCAGGGGTCTCGTAGAGCCCTCACGTGAAACACTTTCCATGTATCGTGATGCCGACCAGGTGATCTATTTCGACGATATCCGAGACCAGCATAGCAGCGTCATGGATGTGCTCCGGTCAAGGGTCAGGGGCCTGCGTGTCATCGGAGATGAGATCGTTCTGCGCGGACGAAGCAGCTTCCGGATGAGCAACGAACCGGTCTTCCTGGTGGATGAGGTGATCGTGAACAGGACGACATTCCTCAGCACCAGCATTTACGAAGTGGAAAGGATGGCAGTGATCAGCGGGCCTTCGAGCGCGATCCTTGGAAGCCGCGGCGCCAATGGTGCACTGCTCATCTATACACTCAGAGGCGACGACCACCGGCACGATGCCTACCAATACATGCTGAAAGGGTTTCATGTGCCATCGGAAACGTTCGACGCAAAAATCCATACCGACCATTACACGCAATACAATATCAGCAGGACGTTGTACTGGGAACCCCGCCTGACGACCGACGAAAACGGGGACGTAAACATTGGTTTCCCTGCCGGCGACCCTCAAAGGAGTATGCGGGTGGTGGTACAAGGCATTGATGGAAACGGCAGGATCACTTTTAAGGAGCTGTTTATTGACGACACGGAAATATAAATGACAGCCATTACCCACGAAATATGATCGTCGCGACGCAATTTGTTGCCACGGTAAATATGAGGTTATCATAAGGCATCCATTGCCTCATCAAAAAAGAATAAAATGAACAAAGTAATGATGCACGGGGCCCTGGTGGTTTTTCTGCTGATGGCGCAGCTTGTCTTTGGCCAGTCAGAGCGTGAGACCATCCGTACCTCGGCGCGGCAGGTCGATTTGAACCAACACGCCCCGGAAGAGATACAGAATTTATTTCCCGGTGCCAAAGAGAGCATTGTCATGCTTGGTGGCCGGAAAGAATCCAGGCAGTTGAACTACAATCTTTTGCTTGACTATTTTTATTATTCCGATGCCAGGGGCAACATCAGGTGGGTCGGCCCCAATGATGCCGATTCAATCCACATTGGCGAGTTTCTTTTCCATTCATTTCCTGAAGAAGGGTTTTTTGAGGTTGTCCCTGAAACGCCCGGCCTTCTGGTAAAGCACATGGTGGACGTTTCAACGGAGACCCTGACAAGGGGGGCCTATGGCACCACCGACGAAACATCCTCGATAGAGGTGTTGCGCGGTTTGACAACTGCGACAGAGGGACTGGGCACGAGCCATACCGCTTACCTGGAAAATCCCGGCGGCCAGGAGTTGCGCATCACCCTGAAAAGGGAAAAAAAGTTCTACCTGTTGATAGATGGAAGGCCCGGTGATGTGAGCAACCGCAGGGCGCTGCAACGTGCATTTCCCGATCACCGGAGAGACATCAGAAGGTTCGTCCGCCAGCACGACATTGATTTTGCAAGACAGGCCGACATGGTCAAGGTGCTGGATTTTATCCGTTCGATTGAAAAATAGCCGGACCAGGAACCCGGGCCAGGCTGGCCCGGAAACACTCTCAGCCGGTAAAAAGCCGGCAATATGGGCCGCCAGGGCACAGACCATTTACTCTCCCGGCCATCATCATCAACCCAACAAACAAAAAAGTCCCCTTCTGCTCCAAAACGCTCTTCTGCCAAGGTCGTAAGCCAGCCCATCCACATTCTGGCTTTGCCGCACGGCCAGTAATGAACAAGCCGGATTTCCTGGCGGTTTGTGAATGTACCCCAAATGACCTCGCAAATAAATGGCGTCGGGCCAGCCATCAAAATTTTAACAAAGTCGCTGGATCATAGCATATAAACACAGTCATCCCTTGTCATTCTATCAAAATTAGTCAACAAAAACAAGCCTGTTTAGGTTTTTTTTCTTTACTTTGGAAGTTCGTTTCGCCGGGAAAAAACCGTATGACCGGTGTGGCTGTCTGTTTTATATTTCTGTTTTTCAGACCATTAAAAAAACATAAACCTAAAAAATATGTCAATCAAACAAAAGACGCTGGATCTGAAGCAGCGGATGCAGAATGCTTTACAGGGTGGTGGAGCCAAGGCCATAGAAAAACAGGTGGCCATGGGCAAGATGACGGCACGGGAACGCATCGTCTCTCTGTTGGATCCCAACTCCTTTCACGAGTATGACCTGTTTGTTGAACATGCGGCAAAGGATTTTGACATGGACAAGAAGCATTTGCCCGGCGACGGGGTGATCACCGGCACGGGTACCATCAGTGGCTTTCCTGTCTGTATCTATGCCCAGGATTTTACCGTGGCAGGTGGTTCGTTGGGCCTGATGCATGCCCGCAAGATCGGTAAGATCATGGATCACGCCATGAAGCTAAAGATCCCCATCATCGGCATCAATGACTCCGGGGGTGCCCGTATCCAGGAAGGGGTAAACTCCCTGGCCGGTTATGGAGAGATCTTTTATCGTAACACCCAGGCATCCGGTGTCATTCCGCAGATCTCCGTCATCCTGGGCCCATGTGCAGGCGGGGCTGTTTACTCACCCGCCCTGACAGATTTTGTGTTTGTTGTGGACAAAATTTCCAAGATGTTCATCACCGGCCCCGAGGTGATCCGTTCGGTTCTTGGGGAAGAGATCAGCATGGAAGAACTGGGGGGCGCGAGGGTACACAGTGAGATCAGCGGGAACGCCCACTTCTTTTCCGAAAGTGAGGCAGAATGTTTCCAGAAGATCAAGAAGCTGATATCTTACATTCCCTGGAGCAACAAACGCAAGGCCGCGCCATTTCCAAAAAAAGCACCGAAGACCAAACAGTACCGCATTGAAAACATCATACCCACCGACCCCCGTGAACCTTATGACGTAAGGGATGTCATCAAATCGATCAGCGACGACAGCGAATTTTTTGAGGTCCAGGAACTTTATGCTGCCAACATGGTGGTGGGCTTTGGCCGGCTCAACGGACAAACCGTTGGGTTCGTGGCCAACCAGCCACTGATATTGGCAGGTGTGCTCGATGTGGACTCCTCCGATAAAGCTGCGCGGTTTATACGGTTCTGTGATGCCTTCAACATCCCGCTGGTCACCCTGGTCGACCTGCCCGGCTACCTGCCAGGTATCGACCAGGAGCACTCGGGTGTGATACGCCACGGAGCCAAAATATTGTACTCCTACAGTGAAGCCACGGTGCCCAAACTGACCATCATCCTGCGCAAAGCCTATGGTGGGGGCTACATCGCCATGTGCTCCCGACACCTGAAAGCCGACTTCGTCTTTGCATGGCCCACAGCCGAAATTGCCGTCATGGGGCCGGAAGGGGCAGCCAACATCATCTTCCGTCATGAGATCATGAACTCCCCCAATCCCGAAGAAACACGCCACCGCAAGGTGGAGGAATACAAGAAAAAGTTTGCCAACCCATACGTTGCTGCAGCCCACGGATACATTGACGCCGTGATCGAACCATCCGAATCCAGGCGTTTCCTGCTCCATGCACTGGAAATATCAGCAGAAAAAGATGAAAAAGGACCGGAGAAAAAACATGGTGTGCCGCCGTTTTAACCGAAAAATGACGTTTCCCCGCCATTCTTATTGAAAGTAGCACCCCCTGGCGACAGGGCCCTGGCTGTAAAACCGGAACATACTTTTTTCACCAATCAACGGATAGTCTTTCAAACAACATTGATAATGAAAAAGCGAAAAGGAGAGCAAAAAAATATGATCTCACTGGTCGTGGATGACGTTGTTTATACAACCCGATCCAATAAAATGCACAGCCTGCGCAAACCTTATAAACCCATCAACGCAAATATCATCAAATCATTCATGCCCGGAAACATACAGAAAGTTTTCGTGCGCAAAGGCCAGAACGTCAAAGAGGGTACAGAATTGTGCGTCCTGGAGGCCATGAAGATGAAGAATGTGATCCTTTCACCGGCAGATGGCACCATCAAAAGGATAAACATCAAGGAAGGGGATATCGTGCCCAAGAACCACCCCCTGGTAGAACTGAAGTGATGGAGATGTCCCGTCTTGTTTTCGCCAGCCATAACCAGCACAAGATTGATGAGATCCGTGCCATCCTTGGCCCTCGTTTTTCAATCATCGGACTGAAAGACCTGGGTTGTGACCGGGACATTCCCGAACCGCACCTTACCCTTGAAGAGAATGCCCTGGCCAAAGCCCGCTTCGTGGTGCAACATTATGGTCTCGATAGCTTCGCTGACGATACCGGCCTGGAAGTAGAAGCCCTGAATGGCTTGCCAGGTGTGTTATCGGCCAGGTATGCAGGGCACGCAAAAGACAGCAGGGCAAATGTGAAAAAACTGCTGGACGATCTGTCAGAACAGAAAAACCGTAAGGCCCGGTTCAGGACTGTGATCGCCTTGATAATGAATGGGAAAGATTACCTGTTTGAGGGCACGGTTTGCGGGGAGATCACCGACAAGCCAAGAGGGGGTCTGGGCTTTGGCTATGACCCCGTTTTTATTCCCGGCGGACACACACGGACTTTTGCGGAGATGCCGCCATCGGAGAAGAACCGCATCAGCCATCGTAAAATTGCCATCAGCAAGCTGGCCGGGTTCCTGGTCCAGGCGTCAACGACCCGTTAAGGCCTCCTCAATGAGCATGGTGAACAGCTCCTTGCTGGTGATGCCTTCAACGATGGCCTGCTGAGGGACAATACTGGTTCCGGTCATGCCCGGCGTCACATTCACCTCAAGGAAAAACAAGGTGCCGCCACTGTAAATAAAATCAAACCTTGTCAACCCAAACAACCCCAGCTTTTCATAGAGTAAGGCTGAATATTCCCTGACCTTTCCTGTCAGTTCGGGTGAGATGCGGGCAGGGGTAATCTCATCGGCAGCCCCGGGTGTATATTTTGCTTCATAGTCAAAGTATGCTGCCTCCGTCTTACTAATGATTTCAGTTACCGGCAGCGCCTTTACTTTTCCGCCGGCCCGGAACACGCCACAGGTAAGCTCCACCCCTTCCATATACTCCTCCACCAACACCTCGTCATCATGTTTAAATGCCAGCTCAATGGCCGGCACCAATGATTCCATATCTTTTACCAGGGTCATCCCGAGGCTTGAGCCACCTTCATTGGGCTTGACAAAGACAGGCAGCTTCACCCGCTGCAACACCTCATCCGCTGATAAAGGTGCGGAACGATGCAGTTTTGCCGAAGGCAGCACAGCAAAACCCAACTGAGAAACCACAAGGTTACAAAAATATTTGTTAAAGGTGAGCGCGGAAGCCAATACACCAGCAGTGGTGTATGGGATACCCAATAAATCAAAATATCCCTGCAGCTTGCCATCTTCGCCTGGCGTACCATGTATGGTAATAAACGCACAATCAAACAGTACCTTTCTCCCTTCTGCCGCGATCGAAAAATCATTCTTGTCGACCAGGCTTTCACTTCCTCCCGGATCAATATAGACCCATTTGCCCTGCCGGATCAGTATGGTATACACCGTATATAATGATGAATCCAGGTTTTCCATGATCATCCGGGCACTGGCCATGGAAATAACATACTCGCCGGAATCCCCGCCCATGACCAGGGCGATGTTTTTCCGGGACGAATGCAATGCACCTGACTGTTCAGACATTTTAATAAAATTGTGATGCGGATAAGTTGGTTAATGGTTGCCGGACCATCCTTCCATGCCCCGGACCAAAAAGCGACACAGCATCTTTGGTTCGCCACGATATACCCTGACAAATATACATGAATTTTTTTCGTTCGAAATTACACACAGACGAATGAAAAAAATCTTAAGATCTTTCACCCGGTCGTTGCTTGTTTATTAATGTTTATCATTTGTCAAAAGGTCAAAGAGGTTTATGGGTTTAAGGGTTTAAAAGTTTAAGGGTTTAAGGGTTTAAAAGCCAAAAGCTTCGTTCTATCGTTCTTTCGCCTTCGGCGGTGTTGTACTTTTTCTTTGGCTCCCATCCAAAGAAAAAGCTACCAAAAAGAAAGATCACCGCTTCTGATGCATCTGCTAAAAACCACGGCCCCTTCAGTCTGCGCAGGCAAAGCCGCACGGCACC
>SLCY01000014.1 GCA_007125585.1 Bacteroidales bacterium | reverse complement strand
TCTATGACACGCAAATTATGAAGACCCAGGCCATGAAGGTATGCAAGGGTCTGCCGGTTGTTGCTGCAAACATCCTGTTTCTCCCGGTCTGCCCACCATGCATCTGGCTGGTTAACACATACCCATGCTATCACCCCCTCAGAAGAAGGCTCAGACAACAGGTTGCCGATCGTGCGGGGCAGCCATTCTGCCTCACCCATGGAAGGAATGGCCACATGTACGTCGACTGGCTTCATACCTGTTTTAAGGCCTTTTTTAGGTTGTTTCTGGATCGCCTGTTAACGATGTGGTACGTCAGAGATCATCCACCGGATCCTTTTTCTTTAAAAATGCAGCAACGACAAGTGAAAAAATGAAGCCCATGAAAGTATAGGAAAACAGACCGGAAAAGAACATCAACAAAGGGCTGGTGAGCCGCCTGACCATGTCAAGCTGCTGATCCGTGGCATTGGGATTCATTTCCAATACCCGGATTTCGGCAAGCTCCCTCAATGTTTCCAATGCATCAGGGGCCAGAAACTGATAAAAAACATAGGTGAACGCCCCTGTGACAAGCGCAGCGATGAATGCGGTGAATGTCCCAAATCCCAGTGCGCGGCCATAACTGATGAAACCACCGGAATATTCATCCCTGTAATGCTTCGTCCCCAGGATGATCCCTGACAGCAAAATGAGATAGCCGATATAAGATATCCAGTTGTGCTCGAAAAGATTGGCAAAATAAATCAAAATGCTGAGAATAATGAGTCCCACCGCTGTCAGGATACCGTAGTTCAGGGCAGGGGGGAACATGCCCGTTTTTTTGTTTTTGTCACTGTTCTCCATGGCAAGTATGTTTTTGTTAAACAATTAGAACAAACAAAAATAAGAAATTCCCCGTTGGAAAGTGTACCCCTTTCATCGATTTATATTTCACTATTGAGTCATGTGGTTTTCGAATGGCTGGCGACCGGCAAGTGTGTCAACAAAAATCACTGCCATGGCCCGGTTCATATATTTTTCACCGGTGCTTTGGTGCCCCCATATTTTTTATTACTTTTGTCAAGGGTAAGTCTGGTACGACCAGCTCCCGCTGAACTCCCCCAGGACCGGAAGGTAGCAAGGGTAGGCGGTCGTAGCGGTGCGATATCAGGTCTTACCCTTCTTTTTTAAAACTGCGCCATTCCGGTCAATGGGCAAACGGATTGGCTTGAGCATTCAAAAAGTCAATGGTTAATGGTAAACAGCCTTCATTTAAACAACGTTTCAAAATAAACAGTCAGACATGAAATTCTTCATTGACACGGCCAACCTGGATCAGATCCGGGAAGCCATGGACCTCGGGATCCTGGATGGTGTAACCACCAATCCTTCCCTCATGGCCAAAGAGGGTATTCACGGGGATGAACGTATCCGTCAACATTATGTAGATATTTGCAACATTGTGGACGGTGATGTGAGTGCCGAAGTGATCGCCACCGATTTTGAGGGCATGATCCGGGAAGGAGAGGCTTTGGCTTCGCTGCATCCGCAGATAGTGGTGAAGGTGCCTGTGATCAGGGAAGGGATCAAGGCCATCAGGTATTTATCCGATAAAGGCATTAGAACCAACTGTACCCTGGTGTTTTCTGCGGGACAGGCTATCCTGGCAGCCAAAGCCGGCGCCACCTACGTGTCACCCTTCATCGGACGCCTGGACGATATTTCCAGCGAAGGTGTGGAGCTGGTGGCTCAGATCGTCGACATATACCGGTATTATGATTTTGACACCCAGGTGCTTGCTGCCAGTATCAGGCACACCATGCACATCATACAGTGTGCAGAGGCTGGCGCCGACGTAGTCACCTGCCCTTTGGCCCCCATCCTCGGACTGCTCAAACATCCGCTGACGGACATCGGGCTGGAGAAATTTCTCGCCGACCATGGCAAGAAATAATCGTTTCCATTTACCTTGTTTTTGTTGTTAGAAACCCAGGGGCTTTCAAGACACCTGCAAGGTGCCCAGGTTGATTGTCCAGGGGAGGGCGGATCGGAAATACATCCTTTTGGTTTTTTTGTGTTAACTTCGTAGAGGATTGACCATACAAAAAAACCGGGGCACGCTCCTGTTGCGAAACATAAGGGGTTGACAATCGACATGGCGGGCCCTGTGTTATCCGTTTAAACAAATTACTGACACATGAGAACCATCATTATCCTGCTCCTGATGCTCGCATCGCCGCATGTGCAGCTTTATGCCATGGGTGAACGGACTGACAGGGTGTCTGAAGCACTTGAGGCCAGTCCTGAGAAGACATTTCTCATATACAAATACGACATTAAGCAGAATATCGCTGCACCGGTGAGTCATCGCACCAAGCGTGCATTTGAGGAGGCTGACACGCTGAATGCGGACTTTGTGTTGATCCACATGAACACCTATGGTGGCATGGTAGATGCTGCGGATTCCATAAGGACGCGCATCATGCAGAGCCGTATTCCGGTAATCGTCTATATTGACAACAATGCAGCTTCGGCCGGTGCATTGATATCCATCGCGGCCGACCGCATTTACATGCGTCCGGGTGGCAGTATTGGCGCCGCCACGGTGGTGGACCAAACCGGTGAAGTGGTGCCTGACAAGTTCCAGTCGTACATGCGCTCCATGATGCGCTCAACAGCTGAGGCAAAAGAGCGGGACCCGGAGATCGCACAGGCCATGGTCGACCCTTCCATTGAAATAGACGGCGTAATAGAAGCAGGGAAAGTGCTCACATTTACCTCATCAGAAGCCATGCGCTGGGGCTTCGCCGAGGGCATGGCCGACAATATAGAGGAACTGCTGCAGGTGGCAGGCATCGAACGGTATGAGATCATCGAACAACGCCTGACATTTACAGACCGTATTATCCTGTTTCTGATCAACCCGCTGGTAAGTGGCATCCTAATCATGTTGATACTGGGTGGCATATACTTTGAACTGCAAACACCGGGTATTGGCTTTCCCATATTGGCAGCCTTGACTGCCGCCCTTTTGTACTTCGCCCCGCTGTATCTCGAAGGACTTGCAAGCCATTACGAAATTGCACTTTTTGTGCTGGGTCTGATATTGATTGCCGTGGAGCTGTTCGCCATTCCCGGATTCGGGGTCACGGGGGTGTTGGGTGCCATCTTCATGATCACCGGATTGGCATTGGCCATGGTGGGCAACGTAGGCTTTGACTTTACAGGGGTGCCCTTCACTGAAGTGCTGGTGGCCTTTCTCATCGTCATTATCGCTTTCTTCATCTCACTGACAGGTTCATTTTACCTCGGCCAGAAACTGTTTTCCACCAACCGTTTCGGTGAGCTCGCCCTGAGCACTATCCAGGAAACCAGTTCAGGGTTTACATCGGCAAACGCCACCATGAAAACACTGGTGGGAAAAACAGGGGTGGCGTTCACCATGCTGCGGCCCAGCGGAAAAGTGGAGATCGATGACGATATTTATGATGCCACAGCACTGACAGGCTTTGTTGACAAAGGAGAAAGTATCAGGGTGGTCAAATACGAAACATCCCAGGTGTTTGTTATAAAAGCATAACCAGGATATGGTTGGGAGATCCGGGAGGCATCCCGGCATTAAAGACTTTAAACGATATGATACAAAACAATCGTGGTAAAATATTCAATCGAATAACCATGAATACCCCGCAAGGTTTTTCACCTCTTTATACCGACATGTACCAGCTCACCATGGGCCAGGCGTATTTTTTGAACCGGCGCCATGACATGAAAGCGTGCTTTGATTATTTTTTCCGGAAGATGCCTTTTGAAGGAGGCTATGTGGTTTTCGCCGGACTTGGGAACCTGTTGAAGATGATTGAAGAACTTCAGTTTGATGCTTCAGACATTGACTATCTGCACGAAAAAGGGTTTCATCCCGACTATCTCGATTACCTCAAAGGGTTTCGCTTCAATGGAAACATCACGGGGATGGTCGAAGGGGAGATCGTCTTTTCGGTTGAACCCATGTTGCGCGTAGAGGGAGGACTGCTGGAAGTGCAGCTCGTTGAAACCTTGCTTCTCAACATGCTTAACTTCCAGTCACTGATCGCCACGAAAGCAAACCGCATCAGGCATTCGGCCGGTAACAGGACATTAAGCGATTTTGGTTTGCGCCGTGCACAGGGGATGGGTGGCATACAGGCTTCAAGGGCAGCCATTATCGGTGGCTTTGATACCACCTCCAACGTTTTTGCCGCCAGGCAAAATGATATACCTCCGGCAGGGACCATGGCCCACTCCTTCATAGAAAGCTATGACGATGAACTGAAAGCTTTCAGGGCATACGCCGGCATATTCCCCGACAATTGCGTGCTGCTGGTCGACACTTACAGTACCCTGAGAAGCGGTCTTCCCAATGCAATAAAGGTGGGAAAAGAACTTGTGCAACAGGGAAAAAAGCTGACAGGCATCCGGCTGGACAGTGGCGACCTGGCATATCTTTCAAAGCGGGCAAGGGAAATGCTGGACCAGGAAGGGATGGATTATGTGAAGATCATCGTATCCAATCAACTGGATGAACACGTAGTGAAAAGCCTGCTGGAACAGAAAGCGCCCGTTGACATATTCGGAGTGGGTACCAGTATGGTGATCGGCAGACCCGATGGTGCCATCGACGGCGTCTATAAACTGTCCTCCTCTGATGGAAAACCCAGGCTGAAAATTTCTGAGAATCTGCAGAAAACCACTTTGCCCGGACGCAAAAAGGTGCTGCGCTATTTTGATGATCGTGGAGCATTCTATGCCGATTGCATAGCCCTTGTTGATGAGTCTGATCCCCAAAAAATGACACATCCCTATCAGAAAGAAAAATCGCTCTCTTTAGAGGGCAGGAAGTTTGAGGACCTGTTTATCCGACACATGGCAGAAGGACGGAACACATCCCCGGCTGAAAACCCTTTCGAGCTAAGAGAGAAGGTGCGCCACAGGCTCGAACAGTTGCCGGAAGAACACAAGCGTTTTGATTTTCCGCATATTTACAGGGTGGGCATATCAGACAAGCTGCTGCAATTGAGAGACACGATGGTACAAAAGTTGCAGGATTATATTAAATAAAGGGCTATTTCAATAAACAGATGCTAACAAACAAAAATTGATTGATTCTTATGAAGGCATTGGTTATTGTAGATATTCAGTATGATTTTTTACCGGAAGGTGCATTGGGTGTTGTCGATGGTGACGCCATCATCCCTGTCATTAATGAATTACAGAACAGGTTCCCCCTTGTTATTGCCACGCAGGATTGGCATCCACCTGACCACAAGAGCTTTGCCTCTTCACATCCCAAGAAGAAGGTGATGGATACGATAGAGCTGGGAGGCACGGAGCAAATACTCTGGCCCGATCATTGCATTCAGGGGAGCCGTGGTGCTGCTTTGGCTGACGGTTTGTCCCTGGACGCCGTGGAAGCGATTTTTCGAAAGGGCATGGATCCCGACATTGACAGTTACAGTGCGTTCTTTGACAATGAACACAAAAGAAACACGGGGTTGTCAGGTTATCTGAAGGGCAAAGGGGTTGAGCAAGTCTATGTTGGCGGTCTTGCCGGTGATTTTTGTGTGGCATACACTGTGCTCGACGCCCTTGGCGAAGGGTTTGAGACCTGGCTTATTGAGGATGCTACCAGGCCTATCGACAGGAAAGGGTTTGAGAAGATGAAGGCCCGCATAAAAGATAAAGGGGGTAAGATCGTACACTCTAACAGCCTTTGATCTGTCTGTATATGGACATCCATCAGGTACATATCCCCAATGCCCGCCTGGAGGAGGGCCTGACCTATCCTTTCCACATCCTTAAGATCGTTTCCCTGGGAACGGATGATAAATATTTTGTGATGCAGGATCCCAATGGATACAAAATCCTTGTGCCCGAAGGTTTTTATAGAACATATGGATTCAAACCCGGACAGGTGATCCGGTGCAGGGTGGATAAGGTCAACTGTAACGGGCGGATGTACCTGGAGCCTTCGCACCCTTATTACAGGGAAGGGGAGACCTATCCGTTTGATGTGGTAAGCAAGGGGCACATAAAAAATATCATCGGACAGGATGAATACTACTTCATGGTGAAGGACGTTCATGACAGGCAATGGAGGGTCAGGACCTTTTCAAAAGAGTCATGGAATGATCCGCCGGAGAAGCTGCCATGCCTTTTAAAACGTATCAAGAAGGGCAAGCTGTTTTTGGTCATCCATGGAGAAGAGGTTAAAGATCCCGGGCTGGCCATTGGTTCCTCCCATCTTCTCACCGTCATTGATGATCGGCTGAACCCGGATGACAATGCATATTGTTATATTCTGGAGGACGAGAACGGCAACAGGCATCTTGTAAAGAAAAAGTACTACAGGCATTATGACCTGAAAATAGGGCAAAAGATACGTTGCCACGCTGACAAGTTTGCAACAGAAGGCTATATTTTCCTGGAGCCGGAGCACCCATGTTATCAGCCTGGAAAGAAGTATACGTTTCCTGTCGACAGATTGGAAGAACTTGTGTTTACAGATGGTTACCGTCAAAAGGTGCTGGTGCTTCGCGACTGCCATGAAGAGGAGGTGAAGGTGCACGTTGACGAGGATGCGGCATTGAAATACAGGCACCGGTCGTCTGTACAGGCCCGGGTAAAGAGGATAAAAAAAAGCAGGCTGGAGCTGGCAATCGATGGGGTTGAGTCTATCTGAAAACAACCTTGTTGATGATCTCTTCGCCCAGTTCGTCGTTGATCATCCGGATGATCTTCGATTTTGCGTATGCCAGTTCATTTCTTAACACGGACGAACGCAGATAAACCGTTAAGACATGACCCCTGATCACCACGCGGTCGGTATACCGGGCAATATGCGCACCCATGACCTTCTCCCACGACGACATGATCCGGGTCTCTGTGATCTTATCCTCCAGGCGGTGATGCTTCAGCACCTCTTTGATGAGCTCACCCAGGGTTCTTTCATTCGATTTAGCCATAATGCCAAAAGATAAAAAGTGCCGGAAAAAACCAATAGTGCCTTATGCCTTCGCTGGTCCTTTCCCTGACACTCACTTCAAAAAAACAAACCATTTGCCGGCAGGAGACTAAGAAGCCTCATTGAGGGTCTTAACATTGGCAAACCTGCCTTTTTCCATTACAAAGATCCGGCATTCAGAATCGATTGACATGAACAGCTCTTCCAGTCTCTCCGGATGGGTATCGGTAACGAACACCTGGCCAAAATCCTCTTTGCTCACCAGTTGCATTAACTGGCTGACCCTTTGTGCATCCAGTTTATCAAAAATATCATCAAAGAGCAAGATGGGATTATAGCCCTTTATGTTCTTTGTAAAAGCGTATTGTGCCAACTTCAGTGCAATGATAAATGATTTTTGTTGTCCCTGGCTGCCAAATCTTTTCACCGGTTCGTTGTGAATCAGAAAAGACAGGTCATCCTTGTGGATCCCCACGGTGCTGTATTGTGCAATACGGTCTTTTTCCACAGACTCCTGTAAAAGCTGCTGAAAATCAGCACCGTGTAAGGTAGAATCATACAATATGTCTGTATCCTCTTTTTGGCCGGACAAAAATGCATAATATCTTCGAAAGACGGGTAAAAAAGATTCAAAAAAGGCGCTTCGTTCTTTGTAGATATACGCTCCGTTCGCAACCAGTTGTTCGTCCCATATATCCAACGATTCCCGGTCGAATCGTCTTTTCTCGGCAAAGATCTTCAGCAAGGCATTGCGTTGCTGAAGCGCTTTATTGTATGTAATCAGTTTGTAAAGGTATTCCCTGTTGTATTGAGCAATGACACCATCAACGAACTTGCGGCGCTCTTCACTTCCGCCAAGTATCAGGCGGGTGTCGGCCGGACTCAGAAGCACCAGCGGATACAAACCGATATGGTCTGAAAGGCGTTCGTATTCTTTCTTGTTTCTTTTGAACACCTTTCTTTGTCCGCGTTTGAATCCGCAATACAACGTATCATCCTGTCCATTTACCTGGTAGAGGCCCTGGACAACAAAAAACTCCTTGTCAAACTGGATATTTTGTGTGTCAACAGGATTGGTGAAGCTTTTACAAAAAGAAAGGTAATAGATGGCATCCAGCAGATTTGTTTTTCCTGCACCATTTTGCCCTGCAAAACAGTTGAATTTGGGCGACAGATTCACCTTCAATTCTTCCAGGTTTTTAAACTGGATCACGCTGAGTTGCCTGCAATGCATATGGTTTCTCGAAAAATGAAGAATAAAACGAACAATACGTGGCGGGTCTATCTATTCATGCCGCCACAAACAGATATTACTTGTCCGGTGATGTATGAAGCCATATCGGAGGCCAGGAATATGGCCAGGTTGGCGACATCTTCGGGTTGGCCGCCCTTTTTGAGCGGGATCTTTTCGGCCCATTCCTTTTTGACATCTTCGGGCAATTTGGCTGTCATCTCCGTTTCAATAAAGCCGGGGGCAATGGCATTGACGCGAATATTCCTGGCACCAATCTCCTGGGCAACGGATTTGGTAAATGCGATCATGCCCGCCTTGGAAGCCGCATAGTTTGCCTGTCCGGCATTGCCCGCAAGTCCTACGATAGAACTCATATTGATTATGCTGCCATGGCGCTGCTTCAGCATGAATTTCTGAGCTGCTTTTGTGAGGTTGAAGGCAGATTTTAGGTTAATACGAATCACATCATCCCACATTTCCTCACTCATGCGCATCATCAGGGTATCGCGGGTAATACCGGCATTGTTCACCAGGATGTCGATACTGCCAAATTCTGCAACCACCTCATTGACAAGGTTTTCGCTCTCCATAAAATTGCTTGCATCGGACGCGTAAGCCTTCGCCTTAACACCCATCCCGTTAAGTTCTTTTTCCAGCTCCCTGGCCGCATCATCATAGGCCAGGTCAGAGAATGCCACATTGGCTCCCACCCCGGCAAATGCAAGGGCTATGGCTTTGCCAATACCACGGGAGCCACCCGTTACCAGTGCTGTTTTTCCTTGTAATAGATCCATTTTTTTTGTTTTTGTATTTTTCTGTTAATCAACTGAAATATTACTTTCAAAGATCGTTAAAAATCCATTGTTTGTTGACCTGTTCACCCCATGTTCGGCGTCCGGGATCCGTTTTTGCCGATGGTTTTCAGGGCTAAATCCATTTGATCAGGTTGAAATCCTGCCGATGGGCCAGATCGGGATGTTTGGGGAACATCCGGAAGGCGTAGTTAAACACACCTGTTCGCTGGGCAGGTACCTCACATCTGAACGTGACTGTTTTCTTTTCCGATCTGATCTGTTCCATTTCAAACACAGAGGCGATCTCGCGGCTACCCTCGGGAGATTTGCTGACGAACACAACCTCCACCCCAAAGTCTGAATCTTTCAAGCCATCGACATCCAGGCTGAGTTCCGCGATAAACATATCGCCCAGGAGCAGGTTCTTACCGGAGTTGCCCATCAGCTTTTTCTCAATAACCGAAATATTATCCCACGCCCCGATCACTTTATTTTTCCAGTGAACCATGGCCCTCGACAACTTGTAATCCTGACTGTGAAATCTCTCGGAAGATTCAAACAGTTGGTTATAGTATTGTTTAAAATAGTCGTCCATCATACGTTTATTGGTATAATGCGGTGCAATCCGGGAGATGCAGTTTTTGATCCACCTGATCCATTCTTTAGGCAATCCTTCTTCATTGCGGTCGTAAAACATGGGTGCGATTTCCGATTCCAGGATGTTGTAGATCGTTTCAGCATCCAGCTCATTCTGGAAATCCTGATTCTCAAAGGTTTTTTCTTCTTTAAGCTGCCAGCCACCTTCCTCAACGTAGCCTTCAGCCCACCATCCGTCGAGCACACTGAAATTCATCACACCATTCAAAGCTGCCTTTTGACCGCTTGTACCTGATGCTTCCTGGGGTCGGGTAGGGGTATTGAGCCATACATCCACGCCTTTTACGAGTTCTCTGCCAAGTTCCATGTCATAGTCTTCCAGGAAGAGGATCTTCCCGAGGAATTCTTTTCTCCGGCTGATCTCGATGATGTGCCTGATCAGGTCCTGGCCTGCCTTATCAGCCGGATGGGCTTTCCCCGCATAGATAAACTGAACGGGCATGTCGGGATTGTTGACAATCCTTGACAGGCGTTCCAGGTCGTTAAACAGCAGGTGGGCTCTTTTATAGGTAGCAAAGCGCCTTGCAAAACCGATGGTAAGGGTTTTGTCATCCACGGCTTCCATCACCTGGTATATTTTCCGCGGCGTTTCCTGCCGGCGTGACAGGTTTTCCAGCAGTCGCCGCTCTACATATTCAAGCAGCGATTTCCTGCGCTTGTTGCGCAGCTCCCAGATTTCGTGATCAGGAACGTCAACGATCTTTTCCCAGTTAGCGGGATTGGATATGTCTTTGAGGAAATCATTGCCAAAGGTTTTCAGATAAAGTTTTTGCCACGCTTTATCGGTCCAGCTGCCATAGTGAACGCCATTGGTAACATGTCCGATATGTATCTCTTCAGGAAAGTAGCCCGGATACATGTCCTTGAACATGTTTCTTGACACCTTGCCATGGATCAGGCTCACGCCATTGACATTTTGTGCCAGTTTTGCTGCCAGCACGCTCATAGAGAAGTCCTCACCCGGATCCTGGGGGTTCATCCTGCCAAGTCCCATGAATGTTTCCCAGCTCACACCCAACCGGTCGGCATAATGGGGCATATATGTCCGCAGCATGTCTTCGCTGAAGGAGTCATGGCCTGCCGGGACGGGTGTATGGGTGGTAAAGAGGCTGCTGGCCCGAACCACCTCAAGGGATTCATGGAAACTCAGTTGGTCTTCCTGTACATATTTCCGGAGCCTTTCCAATCCGGTGAATGCAGCATGGCCCTCATTGCAATGGAAAACCTTCGGCTTGATATCCAGGGCATCCAGAATACGGATCCCGCCAATGCCCAGGAGAAACTCCTGTTTGAACCTGTTTTCCCAATCCCCTCCATACAGCTGATGGGTTATAAAACGATCAAATGATTGGTTTTCAGACAGGTCAGTGTCCAGCAGGTACAGGGAAACCCTTCCTGCATCTATTCGCCACACCCGTGCATGCAGTGTCCTTCCCGGAAACGCAATACTGATCTTAAGCCTTTCACCATTCTCTTCGCGAACAGGTACGGCTAACATCCTGACAAAATCGTGGGGATGGTATGTATCCAGTTGTTCACCATGAATGGAAAGGCTCTGTGTGAAATAGCCATAACGGTACATCAGTCCGATGGCTATCATGTCTGCATTATCGTCGCTGGCTTGTTTCAGGAAGTCGCCGGCCAGCACGCCAAGGCCGCCGGAATAGATCTTGATGTTTTCATTCAGGCCGTATTCCATGGAAAAATAGGCAATTTTTGGGGAGCTTTTTTTCTTCCCTTCCTCCATGTATTCCTTGAATCGGTTGACAACAGCTTTATAGCGCTTCATAAAGTCATCGTCTTTCTGAAGACGGTCATAATGCTCCAGGGTCAGGCTCTCCATGAGGATGACAGGATTTTTGTCGCTATCGTTCCAAAGTGCCGGATCAATGCTTTCAAACAGGTCCTGTGCCTCATAATTCCATGTCCACCATATATTCCTGGCCAGTTCCGGCAGTGATTGAAGGGCGTCCGGTACATTGATCTCAATGGTTATTTTCTTCCACCTCGGACGCATGCTTTCTACCGGGGGCATGGAAACAGTCCTGGCGGGCTGTTTCTTGTCCTTGTAACTGTCATATCGCTCACCGGCTTTCTGAAGGACGAGGTCGTAGGCCTCTTGGTAAAACGTGATATTTTTGTCCCAGTTCATGCCATCGACGACCTCCCCGACATATTTCTGATCGTTGTCAGGCGCATCATCCGGCAAGGTGCCATTTGGAGTGATCATTCCGGGTTTCCTTCCCAGGATGGGTTCACAAACCCCGGCTGTTTCATCGGATGCGGCCGTAAGGACATCGGCGTTGCGTGCAGCCGCCTGCTCCAGGCTGTGCTTTGAGTCAATGGCAAGCTGTTCTGCCTTTTGTTTATCATCAATGCTGTCCAGCTGCTCGGATAGTGTTTCCCCGTGGTGGGCCATGGCGTTTCCCAGGATGGTCTCCTGTATCGTAAACACAGTACCGGCCTGCGGCACATTGTCCTGGAGATACAGAACCCCCATTCCCGTCATCCATTCATGAAAATGTACTGCCAGGCGGTCATGGGCGGTGAGGTGAAAATCATAAAAACTTTCAATCACCTGGCCGGCGGCGTAGCCAAACATGGCCGGCTCCGTATAATCCCACTGGCCACTGAGGGAGTTCAGGCCATATTTCAACCAGAAATCGGTAAAGATCTTGTCTTTCTTTCCAAACAAAGGGGTAAAATCAACCAGTATGGCAACAGGCTCACCCTTTACCTGCCACCGGCCGATACGAAAGTGGATATTGTTTTTTGCTGCATGCTCATGCCATGCACTGAAAAGGTTCGGGTCTTCGATAAACTCCGGATTCTGATGGGTCTCTTTCCAGACATCCGGCCCCACTGCTATGTAATTGTCTTTATGCTGATTGATCAAAAACGGTGCCTTGGTGCTGATCACTGTGTGCAATTTGCCAATCTGATTGCACACTTCCCAGCTGACCTCAAACAGGTAGTCGGGCGATAATTTCTGTTTATTCATATTCTCAGGTTTGTTTTGGTTCACATCAAAAGGAACGTGAAATTACAAAAAAAATACCAACCCGGTGTGCTGATGTGTTAATGGCTTAATGATTCACGGTACGATGGTGTTAATATGCTTATTCAATGGGTTTCTTTTTTTACCGACGGTCTACGATGATCTGCATGTTGACATGCCGCAATGAGGGCTTGCTTCGGCAGCCGGGAAAAATGTGTTGCCCGCTTTCCAGAAGAAAAAAGCAGGCAACAGGGCAGAGGAAATCATTCACCAGCAACCAGTCTATTGTTTCAGCAACTTTTTGTTAACAATGGTTCCGTCCTCAAACTGAAGCTGGATGAAATAGATGCCTGGTACCAGGTGTCCGGCAAAAATATTCAGGTCGCGCTCCGTTGTATGTATCTCCATTAAGATCTGACCGGTGGTGTTGATGATCAGGGCCCGTTGGAGCTGCTCATTGCCGGTTACATGGATGTTGTTGCGAAAAGGGTTCGGATAAATAACAGCTTCACCGTCCAATATTTCCATGGTGTTCACATAGGCTAGAAAGTCGGACAAGTCGCGTGCGGTGACCCTGATGTAGTTGTTATCCTCGGTTACGATGACATGGATGCTTTGTGGATCTGCCGGGATAGGCTCTTCGATATAGTCGGCGTCCCAGAACTCCGTATAAAAGATGCCGTCCCCATCCGGTGATGAGATGTTATAGGCTGTGCCGGTTGCAAAAGTTCCCGTTTGCTGGAAGGTGACATTTTCAACACGGATCAGTTTGGCCTGGTCGTCTGAGCTCAGACTTGCCAGTGTACGGGTTTCGGGGTCAATCTGGTTGCCGCCCGAGGAAGGGGGGCCGGGGTCTTCAGACGGTATAAACTGCAGCATCTGGTTATACACCCCCAGGGTGCCTGTAATGCCGGTAATCCCGTCATAACGGTTATAGCTGGTGGTGATGATCTCGCTATTGTCGTCGATCATAATGGCCGCAGTTTCGTCCTGGATGAACTTCTGGTTGCGGTAGGATTGCTGGAAGGTTAGGATGACTTCTTCAGTAATGGTATAAATTGCACCGACAGTGCCTTCACGCAGCTGAGCGATATTATTAACTTCTTC